>JAUVIY010000100.1 GCA_030592625.1 Spirochaeta sp.
ACTAACTCTTCACCTTCTCCCGTTCATGATAGTGGGTATGCAGCAGCTCATGAGACATCTGCCCCAAAGGCTCCCCAAGAAACTCGGCGTAAAGCTGTTCTACTGCCGGATTTTCATGAGACTTCCGGAGTTCCTTCCCCTCGTCTTCAGCGAAAATCGCACCGATTCGGGCCTTGCGAACTTCATCGGTGGTGTAGCGGGGTTGACCACCGCCGCCGATGCAGCCGCCGGGGCATGTCATGATTTCCACGAAATGGAGGGTTTCCTCTCCGGATTTTATCTTCTTAAGCAGTGCGCCGGCGTTGGCCAGTCCGTGGGCTACCGCCAGGCGGGCAGTGACGCCTTCCAGGAAGTCCCATTCGGGTTTGCAGCCGGTGAGGGTGACTTCGGCAATCTTCACCCCCTCCAGGGTGGTGAGGGGTTTAACATGGAGATTTTCCATCGGGAGGGGAGTGCCGGTGACGATTTCCCACACCGTACGCAGGGCCGCTTCCATGACACCACCGGTGTTGGCGAAGATGTCCGCGGCACCGGAGGCGATGCCCAGGGGGGCGTCCATCTTTCCATCCTCAAGTTCCATCAGATTGAGGCCGGCCCGCTTGATAAGGGAGGCCAGCTCCCGGGTGGTGAGGACGTAGTCCACGTCCTGGCAGCCGCTGGAGTTCATTTCCTCCCGGGCCGCTTCGAACTTCTTGGCTGTGCAGGGCATGATGGACACGACGGTCATATCTTTGGCGTCTACTCCGGCTTTACCGGCGTAGTAGGTTTTGGCCAGAGCGCCGAACATCTGCTGAGGACTCTTGCATGTCGAGAGGTTATCCAGAATATCGGGCCAGTAATATTCGGCATACTGAATCCACCCTGGAGAACAGCTGGTGAACATGGGCAGGGCGGCCTCGCCACCGTCCTTCAGAACGGTTTTCAGCCGGGTCAGGAGCTCGGTACCCTCCTCGATGATGGTGAGATCGGCGGTGAAATCGGTGTCGAATACGGCGTCGAATCCGAGTCGACGCAGGGCCGTGACCATCTTGCCGGTTACCAGGGTGCCCGGAGGCCGGCCGAACTCTTCGCCCAGGGCGGCGCGGATCGCCGGTGCGGTCTGGACGACGACATGCCGATTCGGATCGTCCAGAGCGGCTTCCACCAGTGCGACATGGGAGTGTTCAGTGATGGCACCCACGGGGCATACGGCAACGCAGCGCCTGCACTTGATGCACTTCGCCGAGTCTCGAACCAGTGCCGCAGTGCTATTGTCGATGTCTCCTCCGGCGGTTTCGCCGGGATACCGGATTTCCCTGATTCCCATGTTCCGGGCCAGCTCCTGCAGCTCGCAGTCGCCGCCCCGTTCACAGGTGGTACATTCACCTTCGTGTTCCGAAAGCATCAGCTCCACGACGGTGCGCCTGGCATTCCGGGCCCGTTTGGAATTGGTGAGGATTTCCATGCCTTCCCGTACCGGCATGGAGCATGCGGCGGCCAGAGTCGGTGCACCGATTATTTCGACGGTGCAGACCCGGCAGGCTCCCAGGGGGTCCCGACCTTCCAGCCGGCACATCGTGGGAATTGTAATACCGGCGCTTGCTGCGGCGGTGAGAATCGTATCGTTGTTGGATGCTTCGACGGCGATTCCGTCTATGGTGATTTTAGGCATGGGATTCCTCCTTCATTCGGACCTTTTTGCCGTAGTCGCAGCGCAGGCATCGATATGCCTGTCTGTGGGCCACCGATTCGGTCCAGGGCTGTTCCACTTCATCGAAATTGTGTCGTCGCCGGTCGTGGGGCAGAACCCGCATCTTCTCCCGGGGATAGGGTGTCGGATCGGCGTCAGGATCGTAATGGGTATCGTTTTCCTGCTCCCATCGCCAGAAGGCACGGTCTTCTTCACCGCTGAGCATCGTGTCGATGCCTACGGCAGCCCGTTCTCCCGCTCCGATGGCCATCACCACTGACGATGGGCCTTCCACCGCATCACCGCCGGCGAATACGTCGGATATATTCGTAGCTCCGGTTACCGGATCGGCCTGAATGAAACCCCGTGAGTTCAGGGCAGGCACGCTGTTTCCGAATATTCCAACGGCATCCAGCCTCTGACCGATAGCCAGGATAATCTGGTCGGCGGGCAAATCAATCGATTTGTCCCGGTCGTCCGCCATCGGCGCTCTCCGGCCCGAGCGATCGAATTCTCCCAGGTGCATGGGGAGACAGACCAGTTTTTTCGCCTTCCCGTCGCTGCCTGTGATGATTTTCACAGGTTGAAGGAGGGAACGGAGGACAACCCCTTCCTGCAGGGCCTCGTCCACTTCTTCGAGGTAAGCCGGCATCTCGTCCCGTCCCCGTCTGTAAACCACGGTAACCGATTCGGCTCCCAGCCTGAGAGCTGTTCTGGCCGCATCCACCGCCGCGTTTCCACCGCCGATGACGACAACGTTTATTCCGACTTCCACAGAACCCCGCAGATTGTAGGTTCTCAAGAACGGTACGGCCTGGACGACGCCGGGAGCATCTTCTCCGGGAAGCCCCAGAGGAACTCCGCCGGGAGCTCCAACACCCAGGAACACCGCATCGTTCATCTCACGGAGCTCTGACAGGGTGAAATCCCTGCCTATGGCCTTTTCGGTAAGTATCTCGGCTCCCATGTTCTCAATCATCCGGATTTCCCTGGCCAGAGTTTCCCTGGGCAGACGATAGGCAGGTATGGTCTGGACCAGCATGCCCCCGGGTCGGGGTTCGGATTCGTAGACAGTGGGTTTGTATCCCAGACGGGTGAGAAAGTAGGCACATGAGAGACCTGCCGGTCCGGCACCGACGATGGCAATTTTCTTTACGGCGGCTTCCTTGTCTTCATGGACATCCGGCAGTTGTATCGTGACTTCCTGGTCCACCATGTATCGTTTGATGCTTCTGACGGCCACCGATTCATCCAGTGACGAGCGGCGGCATTTATCTTCACAGGTATGGAAGCAGACCCGGGCACAAACCGCAGCAAAGGGATTTCTGTCCCTATGGAGTTTCAAGGCTTCGGCGTATCGGCCTTTACCTATAAGGGATACGAATCCCGGTACATCAACAGCTGCCGGACAAGCGCTCTGGCATGGAGCCCGGACAAGGCCGGCGCATACACCGGCGGCACAGTGTTTATCCCTGATATGCTCTTCGAATTCATTTCGGAAATGACGAATCGCCGAAAGCACCGGATTGGGGGCCGTTTGACCCAGGCCGCAGAGAGCTGTGTCCTTGATGCTGTGTCCCAGCTCAATCAGTGCTTCGATGTCACCTTCGACACCCGAACCGGCTCCGATCCGTTCAACGATTTCCAGCATTCGCTTGGTCCCCACGCGACAGGGAACGCATTTCCCGCAGGATTCCTCCTGAACGAATTCCAGGAAGAACCGTGCCACGTCCACCATGCAGGAGTCATCATCCATGACGATGAGTCCGCCGGACCCCATGATGGCTCCCCATTCCTTGAGGGACTCATAGTCCATCGGGACGGATAGTCCGGACTTGGGAACGCAGCCGCCGGAAGGCCCGCCGACCTGGGCGGCCTTGAAGGTTTTACCATCCTTCAAACCGCCGCCGATGTCATATATGAGCTCACCGAGTTTAGTGCCCACCGGCACCTCGACGAGACCCGAGTCCTCGATAGCTCCCGCAAGAGCGAATACCTTGGTGCCCTTGCTGTTTTCGGTGCCTCTTGAGGCGAATGCCGAACCGCCTCCTTCAATAACAGGTGCCACATTGGCAAGGGTTTCAACGTTGTTGAGCAGGGTGGGCTTACCCCAGAGACCGCTCACCGCCGGGAACGGCGGCCTCGGCCGGGGTTCTCCGCGCCTGCCTTCCACAGAAGCGAGAAGAGCTGTTTCCTCGCCGCAGACGAATGCGCCGGAGCCCATTCGGATATCCAGATTGAACCCGAAACCTGTTCCGAGGATGTCTTTTCCCAACAGACCGTATTCTGCGGCACTGTCAATGGCCTTGTTCAACCGGGCGACGGCCAGAGGATATTCGGCCCGGACATACACGTATCCCATTCCGGCACCCACTGCGTAAGCGGCGATGATCATGCCCTCTATGATGGAATGGGGATCGCCTTCCAGGACACTGCGGTCCATAAACGCACCGGGATCTCCTTCGTCGGCATTACATAGAACGTATTTCTCATTTCCATGGGCCTCTTGAGTGAATTTCCACTTTCGCCATGTAGGGAAGCCTGCACCTCCTCGTCCACGGAGCCCCGAAGTCTTCATCTCTTCGATGATTCTGTCGGGACCGATTTCCAGAGCCCTGGCCAGGGCGGAATACCCGCCGTGGGCGATGGAATCCAGGATATCCAGGGGGTCTACCTTACCGCAACGACGGAGTACCACCTTTTCCTGCAGGCGGAAGAAGTCCGATTTATCTTCAGTGGGTGCGGGTTTTCCGTCATGGCGGTTCTTGTGCAGAAGATCCTCAACCGGGTCTCCGCCCAACAGGTGTTCTTTGACGATGCGATCAGCATCCTTTTCGCAGAGTCCTTCGTAGATAATCCCCTCGGGATCCACCATCATCACCGGTCCTCTGGAACAGGGGCCCAGGCATCCGGTTTCCTTGATGGGGTATGTATCGTAAAGGCCGGCTTCCAGCAGGGATTTCTCAAATGCCTTTTTCAGTTCGGGTTCTCCGGAAGCGAGGCACCCCCCCCCTGCGCAGAGCCTGATCGATTTATGGCCGTCAATCATGTAATCTTTTTTCAAATCATCTTTGAGTTTTTCGAGACTGCCGGCATCGGAAATTCTGTTCATGACACAGCTCCTTCAGAATCCTCGGCATAAGGGGTAAGAAGTTCTTTCACTTTGGCGGATTTCACCCGCTGATGAGTATCGTCATCGATCATCACCACAGGTGCCAGGCCGCATGCTCCGAAACATCGTCCCACTTCCAATGAGAAGGTCTGGTCTTCGGTCGTTTCACCAACTTCGATCCCCAATGCGTTCTTCATGGCGGAAAGCACCTCCTGCCCGCCTCTGACATAGCAGGCCGTTCCCATGCAGACACGAACGACATGTTTGCCCCGGGGAACCGTCGAAAACCAGGAGTAGAAAGAAACCACGCCGGTCACATGGCTGAGAGGCAGATTCAGACGCTCGGAAATGTGAATCAGAATTTCTTTCGGAAGATATCCGAGCAGGTTCTGGGCCGATTGGAGCACCGGTATGAGAGCACCATCCCTGCCGGACCAGTCGTTAATGATACCGTCCAGAATCTCGATGGTCTGCTCGATACTCAATTCCTCATGGGTTTCCGTTTTAACGCTCATGGATCCTCCCTGGACGGACTTCTCCCGGCACTCCGTGAACATGAGGAGTGCGGCGATTGGTGGAACCGTCGCTGATTGTTAATGGGTCTACACTACGCTTTTTCAGTTGCAATCGTCCATTGTTAATCGATTGGTTTTTATCAATTTAATGATATTTTTCATTATTACAGTGGTAATGTGGCTAAACCAAATGGTTAATAAATGAGAAAATCACTATTAAACAAAACTTAAATGATTTAGAATACAAAAAGTGGACAGGCCAATCCAATCACAGTATTCTATCAAAGTTGAGACTCCCTCGCTGACTGAAAGGCTGTATCGTCGCCTCCTGGATTCTTTGAAGGATGTTTACAATCCGGGGGATAAGTTCCCGTCGGAACGGGACGTGGCCAGACGCTTCGGTGTCAGCCGGCCCACGGCGGCCCGTGCCATGGCCCGGCTGATGGATGAAGGGCTTATCGAATCCCGGAGAGGGGCCGGCCGTTTCGTCCGGAGGCCGCCGCTGGACTACGATCTGAGTTCCCTGGTGAGTTTCACTTCGCGCTGCAGGTCGGAAGGTGTGAAACCCACTACCGAAGTGCTGGAGTTCACCCCCCCGGGACTTGGTAATATTCCTGATGAAGCGATCAGGGAGCTGCAGCTGCTTCCCGGGGAGGGAACCTATCATTTCACCCGCAGACGTTTCGCCGACGGCCGACCCGTGATTCTCGAACGACGCTGGCTGGCGGCCCGATTCTGTCCCGGGCTGGCCAAGGCTGATGTGGCAGGCTCTCTCTACGATCTACTCAAAGAGCGGTATGCCCTGGCTCCCGCCGGCGCCCGGCAGGTGATACGGTCCGTCATCCTCGAGGGAAAAGACCGCACTTTATTCTGGGAAGATGAAGTGGGAGCCGCATTCGAAATCATGGCCACCGGGTATCTTGAAGGGGGGGTGCCTCTGTGGTACGAGCGCACCCTGTATCAGGGCAGTACATACGAATTCCATAACAGACTCGGCCCCTTATCCACGGCCAGACCGGCCGTCAGCGTTTTGAGAATCGCAAAGGAGAGTAAATGAAATACAACTATGAAGACGTCGCGAAGATGATCGATCACTCTCTTCTGAATCCCACCCTGACACCCGATGATCTGGAGAATGGCTGCCGCCTGGCTGCAGCTTATGATGTCGCCAGCGTATGCATCATGCCCTTCGCTGTTACCGGCGCGGCAGCAATCCTGGCGGGAACCGGTGTCGCGGTGGGAACCACAGTCGGTTTTCCCCACGGGTGTAATACTACGACGGTAAAACTGGTGGAAGCTGAACAGGCCATGCAAGACGGCGCCGTAGAGCTGGACATGGTAATCAACATATCTCTGGCACTGGCAGGCCGTTACGATGAAATCGGCAAAGAGGTGGAAACTATCACCGCTCTGGCCCATCGAGGCGGGGCACGGCTCAAGGTGATCTTCGAGAACTGCTATCTGAACGGCAACGTAATCAAGTCCCTGTGCGATGTGTGCGGAACAACCGGTGCCGATTGGGTGAAAACCTCCACCGGATATGGTGGAGGAGGTGCTGTCAATGCCGACCTGAAACTCATGCGCAAGCTCTCTCCCGATCATGTTCAGATTAAAGCGGCCGGCGGCGTGCGCACACTGGACAGGCTCCTCGAAGTGCGGAAGTTCGGCTGTACAAGGGCCGGTGCCACCCGTACGGCAGCTATCCTTGATGATGCCAGGGCTCGCCTGGGATTGGATCCCATCAAAGGATTCGACGGGGAATTGCCGGCAGATTGTTAGTCCGTGTTCGAGTCCTCAACCCGGTCCTTCCGGGTGAGGTCATTTATCCATTTACCCGATCTGAAACGCCGAAAGGTGAGGATGAATTTGAATATCTCCTCGAGTCCTACCAGGAGATAGACCACCGGCAGACTGAAGTCGAGGACCAGTCCGGCGACGAACGCCATGGGTACACCGATTCCCCAGACACCCAGAAGCTCTGTTACGAAAGAATAGGTTGTATCGCCGCCGCTCCGTAGTATGCCGACAATCATGTGAAGATTGAATGACTTGATGGGGATGAGTACTCCGAGAGCAATGAGGGTGAGACGGACCAATGCGATGGTATCCGGTTTCATCTTGAGCAGCAGGACTATTGCCGGTGCTGTGGCGGACATGAGCAGACCCAGGGCGATCCCCAGAAAAAGACCCTGGATCAGGAAATACCGGGCGAACAGATAAGCATTATCTTTATTTCTCTCGCCGATTTTTTTACCGACCATGATGGCGGCGGTATTACTGGTTCCCATAAGGATGACGAAAAACAGGTTCTGTATCGATTCGGTTATATTGGCAGCGGCAACGACATCGGTTCCCATTCTGGCAAATACAATCTTGTACATCACCATGCCGAGTGACCATGCGATCTCATTCAGCAGGACGGGTCCTGCGGTCATGATGAATCTCTTTACCATAGCCCTGTCGAATCCGAGGTATTCCCTTATGGTTGTCGCCACAGGAAGTCGGCGGGAATAAATAAAAGTCACTGTGACAACAAGTTCGACTCCCCGGCTGATGAGGGTGGCGATTGCCGCACCCCGGACTCCAAGGGCGGGAAATCCGAGATAGCCGAAAATAAGGACGAGGTTCAATACCGTGTTGAGGCCCATACTGATCGCGGTGGCGGCCAGGGGAATCCGGGGTCTTTCGATGGAGCGGAGTGCCATCGCGAAGCAGAAGGAAATACCGGAGAAGATATAGCTTGGAGCGATGATACGGAGGTATTCGACGCCCAGTTTCACCACGACGGGATCCGGGGTGAACAGCCGCATCAGCTCATGGGGGAATAACCATGAGGCAAGGGCGAAGGAGACCGCGAAAATCATGGACCCGACCAGGGACAGTCCGACG
>JAUVIY010000074.1 GCA_030592625.1 Spirochaeta sp.
ACCTGCTCCCTATCATGCTCGGTGATTCGGCATTTATCCAGGAAAAGGATACCGAGCACGAAAACCGCCGAAGACAACGCATGGGCCGGGCACCCCGGGAATCCCTCTATACAAGTGAGGATGTGGAAAAGATCCCTCCGATGCTTCGCCTTCTTCCCTATGGGGATACGTTGAAAATCAACGACCATGTGACCCTGAGATTCAGGAATGCCGGCCATATTATTGGCTCATCAATTGTGGAACTCTTCCTCATCGAGAACGATAATGAAAAGAAAGTCGTTTTTTCAGGTGATCTCGGACAATGGGACGTCCCTATCATCGAAGACCCGTCTTTCATCTGGAATGCCGACTACGTGTTCATGGAATCAACATACGGTGACAGGCTGCATGGTGAGCGAAAACCCCGGAAAGAATCCCTTTATGAACAGGTCATAAAAACCTGTGAGCGTGGCGGTAAGCTTCTCATCCCAAGCTTCGCCCTTGAACGGACCCAGGAACTACTCTACCTTCTGAGCGAATTGAAAACCGAACGGCCGAATTTCCCGGATATCAATATCTATCTGGACAGCCCGCTGGCCATCAAGATTACCAAAGTCTTTCGGGATCATCCGGATATGTACGACGAAGAAGCCCGTGCCAGAATCGATAAGCCCTTCGATTTTCCGGGACTGATCTGCACGACAAGTGCCGCAGAATCGATGAAAATCAATGAATCCGAGGAACCGGCCATCGTTATCGCCGGCAGCGGCATGTGCACCGCAGGCCGAATACGCCACCACCTCAAACACGGGATCTGGGATCCGAAGAACACGGTACTGTTCGTCGGTTATCAGGCTCCCGGAACCCTGGGCCGCGTCATTCTCGACGGTGCAAAAGAGATCCGTATGATGGGCCTTACCCTGGCGGTAAAGGCCGAAATCGCACGAATCGGTTCGTTCTCGGCCCACGCCGACCGAGACGATCTGGTCCGTTGGCTGGAGGCTTTCAGGGAGAAGCCGAAAAAAGTCTTCCTGGTACACGGCGAGGGTAAATCGATGGATCAATTCGCCGAATACCTTAAAACAAAAGGCTTTAATGCCTCGGTACCCAGACGCGGAAACAACGTAATGGACTGAGGTTCTTTCAAAAATCGAGCATTTTTGAAAGAACCTCGACTGATTCCGGAATAATTCAGGTAAGGTGGATGGCGAACCCCAGATAAAAACTGATGCCGCCGGCCAGAACGAACAGATGCCAGATGACATGACTGAAGGGAAGTTTTTTCCATAGGTAGAACACGATTCCGCCGGTATAGAGCCCGCCGCCGAGCATGGTCCACATCACCAAGCCTTCGGGTGCCATTTCCCTCAGGGGGCGGATAGCGATGATGATGAGCCAACCCATGGGTATGTAAAGCAGGTCTGAAGCGACGTTCTTCCCCGGCAGGAAAACGGTTTTCATCAGGATTCCGGCGATTGCCAGGCCCCATATCAACCCGAATACAATCCAGTTCCATGGCATCGGCATGGCAAGAAGAGCGATCGGGGTGTATGTTCCGGCAATAAGAAGGTAAACCGCCGCCTGATCCACAACCCTCAGATGTGCATGAATGCGGGGATGATCGGTGAACTGGTGGGTCAGTGTGGAAGAGAGATAGAGCAGTATCTGGAATAAGCTGTACAGGCTGAACGTGACATAGCGAATAGCCCCTCCGGTATTCATGGTGGTAAGTACCAGGAGAAAGACCAGTCCGGCGATGCTCATCCCGGCACCGATACCATGGGTGAGGGAATTCAGCTTCTCTTCTATCGGGTGGACCATAATGGCGTTTTCGTCTTCGAGCATGAAGAGGCTCCTTGCAGGTTCATGTCACTATGTTGTAGAGATCGGGTTTATAGTTAAAGCCGGATCTGCCTATGACAAGGTATCATACCCCAGGGGAGGACCCAATTGTCTGATTATGTAGTTCCCTATGGAAAAACAACACAGAAGTTCAACCTGCCCCGGGACTGGCAGGTATCAGTTCTCAAACCCGAAGTTCGCAAGACGCTGAAAGATCCTGTTCGGGCTGTCGAAAAATCTCTCGCAAACCTGGGTACCGGCTTTGATTCACGAGGGAATCGGGAAACCGTCGCAATCGCCATCAACGATAAAACCCGACCCGTTCCCCATGGGATACTGCTGCCTCCCCTGCTCTCCTGGCTTGAACAGAGAGGTTACCGACGTGAGAACATCACTCTCATAATCGCAACCGGTACCCATGCACCGATGCCGCCGGAAGAGTATCATCTGATCGTTCCCGGGGATATCAGCGATAAGTACAGAATTATTACACACGATGCCGATGATACGGATTCTCTTGTTGACCTCGGAGTCACCTCATCAGGTACACCGTGTATCGTGAACAGATTTTTTATCGAGTCCAATCTCAGGATCGTCGTCGGAAATATCGAACCCCATCAGTACATGGGCTGGTCCGGGGGAGTGAAAAGCGCCGCAATCGGACTCGGGGGGACCAAAAGTATCACAGCCAACCATTCCATGCTTTCCCGGGAGGGTGCGAAACCCTGCCGGTATTACGATAATCCCGTCAGACAGGATGTCGAGGAGATGGGGCGCCTCATCGGT
This sequence comes from Spirochaeta sp., assembly GCA_030592625.1. Classification (GTDB taxonomy): domain Bacteria; phylum Spirochaetota; class Spirochaetia; order DSM-2461; family DSM-2461; genus UBA2779. Next base: position 2,608 of record JAUVIY010000074.1, read on the forward strand.
GTTCATCTCGCCCTGAATGTGGTGATGAACGAGAGCAGGGAGATTGTCGGCGTATTCGCCGGCGACCCGGTGTCGGTGATGAAACGAGGCATCGACGAGGCTCAGTCACTCTTCACCGCTACCATCGACTTCCCGGCGGATCTGGTTATCACTTCCGCCGGGGGACATCCCAAAGACATCAATCTTTACCAGGCCCAGAAAGCCCTCAGACATGCGGCGGCGGCGGCGGCTCCGGGAGCGCCCATGATACTCGTTGGAGCATGTCCCGAAGGTGTAGGCAGCGCATCCTATGAAGCCTGGATGGAAGGAAAGACTTCCCATGAACAGGTTCGGGAAGATTTCAACCATGAGGAGTTCAAGCTGGGCCCCCATAAGGCGATGCTGTTCGCAGGAGACGCCATGGGACGGGAGGTTATTCTCGTATCCGAATTACCGGAAGAAACGGTGCGTCGCATGCTCCTCAAACCTGTTCGTTCAGTACAGGAAGCTGTTGACGAAATCCGGGGAAACCGGGAGTCCGAAGGCCGCTCCGAACCGATGAGAGTTGCTATCCTGCCCTACGGGAATGCCACTGTTCCGATTGTCATGCCTGGTATTCCCCCGGCTACAGCTCTTCATCCAGCGGGTTGATGATGACAAAATCGTTACTCCGCATTCCCTCATGGCAAGAGATACAGCCTCCGGGACTGCCTTCGGCCAGAACCGTTCCGTCAGATTCAAACATGGCCCAAAACCAGTCTCTATTGTCCGGATCATAACCATTCACCTTTGCCATCACCGTGATGCTCCGCAGAGTTTTATTGTTGTCAAAGTTCTCCTTGACGATTATCGACCCCTCGGGAGCCGTGGCATCGTCGGCAGGTAGAGCTTCAAGAAGCGTCCGGTTGCCGTATACCCGGTGCCAGACACCATGAGGGGACTGACCCGGCCTGAGACCGGCGTGTGCAGGCCACTCACCATAATTACGATAGTCGCTCTCGGTGGTAATCCTGTCCCAGAGTACTTCCCCATCTATCCCGGCTTCCTTCAGAGGAGTCAGTACCGGCTCTGCGGCCTTGCGTTCACATGAGAACAGGATCAATAGTATGAACAAAACCGGCAATACACGCTTTGTCAGATATTTCATGATGATGCCCCGCTTCCGTCGTCTTTCCAGGGAACAGAAAGTATGAACGTCGTTCCTTTCCCTTGAGAGGTCCTCAGATTGATCCGCCCTCCCATAGCCTTGATATCTTCCTTCACCGCATCCAGGCCGACGCCCCGCCCTGATATTGACGTGGTTACATCCCTGCTGCTGAATCCGGGTCTGAACAGCATATTCACGATTTGAGACGGCAGGTGTACCCCGGGCTTGAGAAGCCCCGTCTCCAGTCCTTTCTGCTCCAGAGCCTGCAGATCCAAACCGCGGCCGTCATCCTCCACTTCCACTTTCAGCCAATCATCCTCCCGCAATATCCTTAAAGTCAGATGGGATTCGGATTGTTTTCCGGCGGCAAGACGTTCGTAGATGTCTTCCAGACCATGATCCAGAGCATTTCGGAGCAGGTGGAAAATCGACGGCTGAAGATCCGACAGTCCCGGAACTGAATCCAGGTCGGTTTCAAGCTGAAATAAAACCTCCTTATCCAGCTCTTCGGAAATGTCCCGGATCATGTCTTTGACTCTCTCACTGAAAACGGCATAGGGAGAGACCGGGTTCAGCTCAGTTCCGACAGTGAATTCTTTGAATCGTTCAATCAGTTTCTTGATATCCAGTAACTCTTCATCCAGGGAATCCAGGGTTTTCGCAACCGTTCCTTCGAGAGAAGCATCAGGACTGCGATTCCCGTCCCGTACTTCAGCAAATATATCCTCCAGCAGATGACAGAGCTCCTCAATCCTGGGAAAATCCAAGTACCTTGCGGTGCCCTTCACCGAATGAACTGAACGAAAAGCGCCGCTGATGTATCCCTTGTCACCCAGATTCGTCAAATTGCCCCGCAGAGAGCCGAAAGCGGCTTCCGCTTCCTCAATGAACCCCTCAAAGATCTGAGGCCCCATCTTGAGAATCGTGGCAATCTGTTCAAGTTCGCTTTCCCGCCGAATCCTCTGATCTTCAAGTTCAATCCGGGTCCGGACGATATCGGTGAGATCTTCGAAGATTACCATGACATTTTCCATTTCGCCTTCGTTGAAGATCCTCAGGAAGTCTGCCCGTATGACAATTTCCTTGCTCCCTCCCAGAGGCAGGACTGCATCGATGAGAGGATTGATGCTCATAATCATGTCCATATCGGCTGTTGTATTGGTGAACAGAATATCAAGGAAACTGTCCAGATCGCGCCGTTCGTCGGCGTAACGATCCGCATCGGGATAAATGAAATCCGTCAGACTATTGCCGACAATCTCATCCCGTTGGAACAGCCTGGTGAGATAAACCGAATACTGCCCGGTTATCAGACGTTCCCGGTTCAGGAGCAATAACCCTTCCTTGATATTGTCCAGGTATTTCCTGTTCTCTTCCAGGCGGGTTTCAATTACCTTGTTCTGCAGTTCCAGAGCCCGCCGCTCACGAAGACCGGTTATCATGTGATTCACCCGGCCGGCCAGTTCACCTACCTCATCATTCCGGTCCAGGTCCACTTGAACATCCAGGTTCCCGGTGGCCGCGATGTTTACCGTTGCACCGATATCCAGAACCGGTTTTATAATGGTTCTGTGCATCAGGAACAGAATCCAGGTGAACAGTATGATGCCTACTGTAATGAAATACAGCGTCATCACCATACCCGCCCGGCTCACCTGGTCGTAGACGCTTTCAAGGGAGATACGAAAGTGGCTCACACCCCGGACGAACTCGTCGGTTCCATGACAGACCCGACAATCGGCATAATTCAGGATGGGAAAGAAGTACTCCATTTCCCGGGTTTCCTCGTTCATTGAAATAACGGGTGTCTTATGCTTCAGGACCTGCCGGAATTCCTCCGAATCAATCTTGCTTTCGTCTCTTCTGGGTGTGGGATTGAACATCACCCTATCCTGGAAGTCATTGACGAATTCCAGGGTATCGAAATCGTTGAAAGCGGTGCTGCCGTCGGTCCTGTACAGCTCGAACTCGAGGAAACCGGTAATCTTGCGGAAATCCTCCATGGTACGGTTGGCGATGGGAGCCTCGCCGCTGAGCATGATGTTGCGGATGGTAGTATTCAGCATCTCGTTGTTGACGGCCAGAGCCCGTTGAGAAGCGTCCAGAAGATTGGCCTTCTGATTCGCCGTAGTGATATAGATGGAAACCCCGAGACTGATAACCAGGATAAGCAGTAGTCCGGTGACAATACGAAACTGTATGGATCTCGTCCCCTTCATTCAGCTTCCCTGAGGGATACGTTTACCGTGAAATCCCCAAGGTCGGACGAAAACGGGATAGTGATGATAGGGATGCCCTTGGGCCAGTTGATCCGATAATTGTTGCCGGTGATGACCCCGGGAAGTGATATGGAGATTCGGAATTCCGACAAATCCTTCTTGGCGTTCCCGGCGATGATATTCACCAGTTCACCCACCCCATCCAGAACTTCAGACCCCAGGAAGACATATTTTGTTCCTGTCATCATTGAGACAACCTTGAGCGCCGTGTCATGGGAAAAACTCAATACCACCGCACCGGTCGTTTCGCCTGCGAGACCGATCAGAGCTGATACTTCGGAGAGATCCCTGGGATCTCCAAGTACGGAGGGTTTATCGGAACTGACTTCCATTCCCAGGAAATCCCGGAACAGCCCCAGGGTAGCATTCAGAAACGGATTGATGTACTTGGCCTTCATGGAATGCCCTGCTCCTTCTTCCCGATATAAGGCGCGATTTTATCCCATAGCACCGTGCCCCGTATCGGCTTCACCACGTAGTTGGTCACACCGGCGTTAATGGCTTCGATGACATTGTATTTCGCCGCTTCGGAGGTAATCATGATAATGGGCGTATCGATATAGGGACCCATACCTCTCAATTTCTTCACAAAAGACAGACCATCGAGTTTCGGCATGTTCCAGTCAACGAGAAACAGGTCGACCTGTTCCGAAATAGCCAGTTTCAAGGCCTCGGCCCCGTCTGCAGCTTCAATCATGGAATCCTCGGGGATATGCTGTTCCTTCAGCGTATTCTTATGAATCCGCCTCATAACCTCCGAATCATCAACTATCAAAATTTTCATAATAGTTATTATGACAGGTTCCCTACTATTAATCAAAAAGTTACCGGTTATAATCTCATAGCAGTCGCTGATCCGGCTTCGTTCAGGATTCGACCGGAAAATTAATGTGATTTAACCACTATACCTGTGCTAGGATACGGGAAATTTCAACATAATAGAGGTTGCTCCTTGGGACTGCATTTTGCAATCATTCTCAATCCGACGGCTAATAAAGGTTCGGCTCTGGGAAGAATTGATGAGATTCGCACACATATGGACTTAAGGAACACCGATTATCAGATTCATCTGACTGAAAGGCCCGGACATGCGATGGAACTGGCTCAGGAGTTTGTCGGGAATCCAGGTATTGCTGTAATTGCCGCCGGAGGTGATGGAACCTGCAATGAGGTGATTAACGGCCTGATGACAGGAATTCACAGGGAAAACCCACCGATATTTGGTGTTATCCCCGTCGGCCGGGGAAATGATTTTGCATTCGGTGCCGACATCCCAGGAGAACTGGGTGATGCGATCGCTCAACTTCTTAAAGAAAAACCAGTAAAACTTGATATCGGTAAGGTGACAGGAGGCGACTATCCTGAAGGACGATGGTTCGGCAACGGTATCGGAATAGGTTTTGATGCTGTGGTGGGATTTGAAGCCGCCAGGATGAAACATGTCCATGGTTCAATGGCCTACACTTTGGGTGCCCTGAAGACTCTTGCCATTTACCCGACAGCTCCGGAAGTCGAGTTATCGATTAACGGTGTCATTTCTCAGATCAGACCGGCACTTATTTCAGTGATGAACGGCCGACGAATGGGAGGATCCTTCTACATGGCCCCTGACGGAGATCCTCACGACGGCAGGCTGAACTGGTGCCATACGAATCAGGGTACCCGATTGAAATTACTCGCTGCCATGGCCGCATATACGAAAGGGACCCAGTCGGAACGTGAAGATACCGAAACAGGGCATGCAACTCAAATCTCAATCCGGGCGCTGAAAGGAATACTTGCCGTACATGCCGATGGTGAAACCATTTGTAAGGCGGGAACCAAACTGGATGTGATTATCGAACCCGGTGCCCTCAGATTGATCGGGAGTCGTGAGTTTTGAGGAAAATCACTTCAGCAGTAGTAGGAGCCACAGCGCGCCTTCTGATCAGAATCATCTCCAGGACTGAGACCGGCGATCTGAAATCCATCCCGAATACCGGTCCTCTGATCGTCATCTTCAACCATGTCAATTTTCTCGAAGTCCCACTATTGTATCTCCGTCTCAGACCCCGCAAGGTACACTATATGGCAAAGTCGGAAACCTGGGAAAAACCCTTCAGGGGATGGATGGCCGATAACTGGCAGTCTATCCGGGTCAATCGGGGCGGAAATCCTCTTGAAGCCTTCGTTAAAGCCGGAAAACTCCTTGAGCAGGGCCATATTCTCCTCATATCCCCAGAAGGAACGAGATCCGAGGATGGAATACTGCGCAGGGGCCGGGAAGGTACCGTTCTCCTGGCACTTCAAAATAATGCCGTTATCATACCAGTCGGCCATACCGGTGCCGAAAATATCCGGAAAAACATGAGACAACTCAGAAGAACCCGGGTGGAATACAAAACCGGTAAGCCCTTTCGGCTGAACGGAAGCAACCATCCCGACAGAGACGAGAGAAAACACCTCACCGATGCCCTGATGCGGGAACTGGCAAAACTGCTGCCCATGAAGCAACGAGGAATTTACAGGGATTTACCATTCAATCATGAACTGCTGGAATATATAAAATGACTTCCTGCGACGCTGAACAACGAAAAATTCCATCGGAACTCCCTGTACATCAGCGGGAAGAGTGGCGCCGGCTCCCGCTGGACGGTGCAGAAAATTTCCGCGACCTCGGAGGTTACTTAAGCGATGACGGCCGCAGCATGAAGTGGGGCATCATCTACCGGTCGGGTCATCTTCACCATCTCACCAAAGACGATCCGGCATATATGGAACGCCTCGGCATCCGTCAGATTACGGATTTCCGCAGCCCCTCTGAAGTGAAAGACAAACCTGATAAAATCCCCGGCAAAATCATATACAAAACTTACCCCATCGATATAGCCGGATCAGATCTCAGGGATAGAATCATCGCCGTCATCAAAGGCGAATCCGAAATGGATATGGCCGGCTACATGATGGATGTGAACCGTCAGTTCGTCTCGGACTACACCGGGGTCTACAGTCGGTGGATACGAAATCTGGCTGGGAATCCCGATCCGTCGCCGATGGTATTCCATTGCACCGCAGGCAAGGATAGAGCGGGTTTTGCCGCGGCGATTCTTTTGAGAACCCTCGGAATACCGGAAGATACGGTATTGGCCGATTACTTGAAAACCAACATCTACACCGTTGAATTCATAGAAAAAACCATCCGGAAAATCCGCACCATGACGCAGTTCCGAAACGACGGTGAAATCATCAGACCACTCCTGGGTGTCGATGAGCGTTATTTCCAAACAGCATTGGACACTATAGATGAAAAATGGGGAAGTTTCGAGGAATACATCAAGTGTGGTTTAAGGCTCAGTGAGTCCGACGTCGAAGCTCTTAAAATGCGTTTCCTTCATTTCCAAACGAAATGAGAGAAGTGAACTTGTTCATTCTGTCGGGATCGTTCCTCGGCTCTCGCCTCCGGTACGACCCTTGATCCGAATGAGTGCAGGAAAAGCATGGGGTATGATACCATTCATTCGAACAGACTCAAATAATCAGCGTAGCCTTCGGATTCCAAATCCTGTTCGGGAACAAAACGGAGGGATGCCGAGTTGATGCAGTAACGCAAGCCACCGTCATCTACCGGTCCATCATCAAAGAGATGACCCAGATGTGAATCCGCGTATTTGCTGCGCACTTCGGTACGGACTGTGAAAAAGGAACGGTCGGACTTGTTCACAATAAAGTGGCTGTCGATGGGTCGGGTGAATGAAGGCCAACCTGTCCCGGATTCAAACTTGTCGGTGGAAGAAAAAAGTGGTTCTCCGGATACGACATCCACATAGATACCGTCTTGATGATTGTCCCAGTATTCATTGGAGAATGCACGTTCAGTTGAGTCTCGCTGGGTGACATCGTACTGTAGATCTGTTAATTGAGTTTTCAGATCCCTGTCTGAGGGTTTATCGTACATGGCCC
>JAUVIY010000217.1 GCA_030592625.1 Spirochaeta sp.
AAGAGGTGCACTACTCCGGTACTTCCCTGATCGGTTATTCTTTTATTCAGCAGGCATCGGCGGAATCCGATGTCGTTCCGGCATTATTTCAGGGTGTCTTCGGGGCGGAAAGCGGAAATCTGACTTCATGGAAAACCGAACGCATTGACGATGATCCGACTCTTCTTCCATTGATGGATGAGATGGGCATTGTTTACAAGGCCATTCCTGAAGCGAATAATTATCTGCTGGATATCATCATCCGTATGATAATCCCGATTGCTCTTATGCTGTTTATCTGGCGATACATACTGAAACGGATGGGCGGTCTGGGCGGATCCAATGTGATGAGTTTCGGTCAGAACAACGCCAAAATCATTGCCGAGAACGACCTCCATACCCGATTCAAGGATGTTGCCGGTTGCGATGAGGCCAAGGATGAACTTGTAGAAATCGTCGACTTTCTGAAAAGTCCCACCAAGTATACGAATATCGGCGGAAGGATACCCAAAGGGGCCCTTCTGGTAGGAGCTCCCGGTACAGGCAAGACCCTGTTGGCTCGAGCCGTAGCCGGCGAGGCGGAGGTGACATTCTTCCGGATGTCCGGTGCGGATTTCGTTGAGATGTTCGTCGGTGTCGGTGCTGCCAGGGTGAGAGACCTGTTCAAACAAGCCAGGGATAAAGCCCCGTGTATTGTCTTTATTGATGAACTGGACGCCATCGGCAAGAGCCGGGCCGGTGCCCTCTCGACGAACGATGAGAGGGAACAGACGCTGAATCAGCTCCTGGTGGAGATGGACGGGTTCGATTCAACAAGCGGTGTTATCATCCTTGCGGCCACCAATCGGCCGGAAGTTCTGGATCCCGCACTCCTGCGTCCCGGTCGTTTCGACAGGCAGGTGGTGGTGGACAAGCCGGATCAGATTGGTCGCGAAGCCATACTCCGTATTCATTCGGTCGATGTGAAACTGGAGGAGGACATAGATCTGTCCGAATTGGCCAAGGCTACTGCGGGGCTCGCCGGTGCCGATCTTGCCAATATTGTCAATGAAGCCGCCCTTCTCGCAGTTCGTTTCGGACATGAGAAGGTGACCAGGGAGGATTTTTACGAGGCCATCGAGAAAGCTGCTATCGGTCTACAGAAAAAAAACAAACTGCTCAATCCTCATGAACGTGAAGTCACCGCTTATCATGAAACCGGTCATGCCCTGGTGAATGTATTCACACCGGACCAGCCTCTGGTGAAGAAAATCACCATTGTCCCCCGAGGATACGGCGTGATGGGATATATGCTGCCTGTGCCCGAGGAAGAACGATCTTTCCAGACCAGAGAGGAACTTCTCGGCCGTATTGATGTGGCACTGGGCGGTCGTGCCGCAGAGGAAATCATATATGGAACCGTATCCACCGGTGCGGGGAACGACATCATGCAGGCCACGGATATCGTCCGTTCCATGATAGCCCGGCTCGGAATGAGCGAACGATTCACCAATGTCTCCCTGGACCGACGCGGCGGAGGATACCTGGGAGCGGAACAGCAATACTATCAGGGCCGGGAATACGCGGAAGAAACCCAGCGCTATATCGATGAAGAAATCACCCGTATCATGGCGGAGCGGTACCAACGGGTTATGGAACTGCTCACCAAGCACCGCGGTCTGCTCGAAGCCATCACGACCAGGCTTATGGACAAGGAAATGATTGAGCGCGAGGAACTGATGGATCTCATCAAGTCCGATGAGCTGGGTGGTGGTGATTACTCCGCCAGAAGGGGAGCCGACCTCAAACCCTCCGACAGGGCCAAGGCCTCGGGCGATGCCAGAAACGAGGCCATCAAGGAACGGATGGCCGAACGGCGAGCCGCCGAAGAGGAAGCCGCCCGTGAAGCTGCCGAGAAGAAAGCTGCCGGGGAAGCGGAAGCTGCCGGGGAAGCGGAAGGCGGTACTGCCCCGGGCTCCGAAGCCTGAAAAGAAGCAGCGGCTCCATTTCCGGAGCCGTTTTGCTTGTGAGGACCCTGCTTTGACCGTATCATGCATAGCGGAGGCTACATCGTGACGTTTAGCTGGCATTTCCTCATCGACATGGGCATCATCGGCGGAGCTCTCATGATCGCTACCTGGATGCGGTCCAAGATCAAATTCTTCCAACGTTTTCTTATACCGAATGCACTCACAGCCGGATTCCTTCTCTTCCCGTTGTACAACTGGGTATTTCCACTCCTAGACATGGGAACGATGAGCCTGAAAAATATTGTTTACCATTTCCTGAACATTTCATTCATTGCCATGACCCTTCGGGTGAGCAAGGAGAAACGGCGGTCCAGCCGAGACGTATTCGCCACCAGCACCATGGTGCTCAGTCAGTACGCCATCCAATGCTTTCTGGGTACTATTATCACCATCATCCTTATTAAAACCATCATCCCCGATCTCTTCCCGGGATTCGGGCTCTTCGCAGTCCTGGGATATTCACTGGGGCCCGGACAGGCCTTCGCCATCGGTAGCGGTTGGGAAGCCATGGGATTCGAGGGACTCGGAAGCGTCGGTCTCACCTTCGGGGCCCTGGGTTTCGTCTGGGCCAGTTTCGGTGGAATTTTCCTGGTGAATTACGGTATGCGCAAGGGCTGGGTCTCCAAGGAAGAAAAAGCGCGGATCGACGAGAGGAATGTCCGGCAGGGGGTTCTTCATCGAGGAGAATCAATCAAATCATCAGAAGTAACCAATATCACAAACCCGGAGGCCATCGATCCCCTGGCCTTCAGCTCCGGCCTGGTTCTGGCCACATACCTTCTGGCTTTTCTGGGTCTTACCGGGCTGTCCCGGCTCCTGGGTTTACTGGGAAACAGCGGTGTTATGCTGGCTACCAATCTCTGGGGTATCATGTTTATCTTCTGCGGGCTTACCGCCATGGTGGTGAAAGCCTTCCTGAAAGGGTTGAGAATTGAATTCATCATCGATAATCAACGCATGACCCGGATCAGCGGCTTCAGCGTGGACTTCATGGTGGCTTCGGCCATCGCCGCCATCAGTGCCGCCGTTGTGGCCGAGTATTGGATCCCCATTGCCCTGGTTGCCGGGCTCACCGGACTGGCCACCACCTTCACCCATATCTGGTTGTCGAGTCGGGTGTTCCAGGATCATGTGTTCTATAGAACCATCCTGATTTATGGCGCGGCAACGGGAACCCTGCCTACCGGTCTGGCACTGCTCCGGATTATAGATCCCCAGTTCGAAACCCCTGCCAGCCGGGATTTCATGATCTCCGCCGGGCTCACCTTCGTTGCGGCCATCCCCATCATCCTTACCGCCAACATGCCCGCTGTTGGAGCTCTTAACGGCACTTTGAAGCCTACATACCAGGTATTGGGACTCTACACCCTCTATATCCTTATCTGCTTTGTGGCTTATCTGCTCCTCTCCGGACGCCGGAAGTTCGAGAATCCTTCGTCTATCTGGTTCAAACGCCTAGGCTGATTAGTAATGAATCCCTTGATCCACTCGATCCATGAGTCCACCCCTTCTCCGGTGGTGCATGATGTCTCGATAACCGGTAATTTCGGATTGAGATTATCGATATCCCGGTAGAACACCTGCCTGTCGAAAGGGACGTAGGGTAACAGATCAATTTTATTGAGAACCAGGCATTTCGCCTGCCGGAAGAGCATCGGGTATTTTTGAGGTTTGTCGTCCCCTTCGGGTACGCTCGAAACGGCAATTTTAGCATGTTCTCCCAGGTCAAATTCCGAGGGACAGACCAGGTTACCGACGTTCTCAATGATAATGCAATCCAGGTTATCAAGGGGCAGTTTGCCGAGGGCTTTGAGAATAATCGTGGAATTGAGATGGCAGGCGCCCCGGGTGTTCACTGCGGTTATGGGTAAGCCGAACCGTTCGAGCCGCCGGGCGTCGCGATTGGTATTCACATCGCCTTCGATAATGCCCAATTTGAAGTGGGCTCCCAGTTTTTCCAGAGTTTGTTCGAGGAGAGAGGTTTTCCCTGAACCCGGTGAACTGATGATGTTAATCATCACCACTCTGTTCTTCGCCAGAATTCCTCGGATTTCTTCGGCCCGGGAGTCGTTGGAATCCATGATGTTCTGATTCAGTTCAATAATCATTCAGCTGTTTCTCCTTCGATCGATTTTATTATCAAACCTTCTCCTTCTGTAACTGTGGTGTTGATCGAACCACATTGCGGGCAGAGGTAACACAAGTCCTCCGGATAGAATTCACATTCGCAGTCATTACATGAGACGACCTGAGGAATGATTACCAGCTTGAGTCGACAGTTTTTAATCTCTTCACTCCGGTCGCCTTCCGTCTTGAGGGCATCAAAGGCCATTTCCAGGGATTCAGGAACGATTTGCCTCAGTTCACCTGCCTCAACGGTGATGGTGTCGACTCTGATCAATCGATTGTCCTCTACGGCCTTTGTGATAATCTCCACGATATTCCAGGCGATGCTGAATTCATGCATAATCTCAGGTTTTCCCGGTCAGCAAATTCGGGGCAGCTGCATACCCGAAAGTCTATGAAGGATACGAGATCCTCCTGCACGGGTTCTCAGAATCGTTTTATCCGGATGATTCTCTGTGAGCCGGCCAATGATTGCTGCGGCCTTTCCAAGAGGGTGCTTTCTGATAATCCCGAGAGCCAATCCTGAGTCCTGTTCGGGGATGATGAAAATGACTTTTCCCTCATTGGCCATATAGAGAGGATCGTATCCGAATATTCCGGACACCCCTGAAACTTCCTCCTTGATTGGTATCGCCTCTTCATCCAGTTCGATTCCCAAGCCGCAGAGTTCGTTCAGTTCACACAGGACGGTGGCGATGCCGCCTCGAGTTGCATCTCGCATAAAACTGATTGAACTGCCGGATCTTGTCACCTGTTCGATCAGGTTG
>JAUVIY010000412.1 GCA_030592625.1 Spirochaeta sp.
CTTCCAGTCAGCTCTTCTCCACAGGTATCCAGACCTCGTACCGCATATTCCCACCCTCTTTGATGGGATCGAAATAAAGCTCCAACTCCGGTCCGTCCACATGGGAGTACTCGGTGGCGGGGAACCATTCGGAGAAGATACGCTTCCAGAGCTTCTGTATCCCGTCGGGCAGCGGGTCTTCCCCCCGGAATACCGCCCAGGTGAAGGCCGGGATGGTTCGGACGGTAAGGGCTCCGAGATCGGTACCGGCTGCGGGTTCCATACCGATGATGTAGTTGAACTCCTCCTGTTCCTCGGAGTAGTCAATGCAGATGCCCAGGCCGGCACCCCTGAGAACACCTTTGGGATCGGCCTTCTTCATGAGCTTCCCGAAGCTGCCATCCGTCATCACATCCTGCCAGAATTGAGGGATAACTTTGTAGTTCTCCCCGTCCTTTGATGATATCGGCCGCATCTCGCCGGCGACAGTGATTTCACCTATGTTTCGAATCTCGTAATCCATACTATGCTCTCCTTGAATGGTTAAGTTGAAGACGAGAGGTGGATACGCTTTGACGGTGACCCCGGGATTCCGGGTTGTCCCCGGAGTGAAGCCGTGCATATTTCGATAGGCCCGGGTGAAAGACGCCTGGGACTCATAACCGTACTTCACGGCAGTGTCCAGTATTCTCTCTCCCTCCATCAGTTCGCGGGCCGCCAGGGTGAGTTTCCGCCGGCGGATATACTCCGCCAGAGTCACACCGGTGACGACGCTGAAGGTTCTCTGGAAATGAAAAGAACTCATATTGGCCTTCGCGGCCACGTCTTGAGGAGTCAGGTCTCCCGACAGGTTGCTTTCCACGTACCGAATTGCCCGGTTCAGTCGCTGTATCCAATTCACACTCACGCCCCCTGGAGGTCATCCTGGACCATCCGAAGAAACAACCTTTGATATTTTCTGCCGACTTGGGTCAAAAGTATCAAAGCACATTAGCATATTGAAACAACTGATATCGATAATTATTTACAGAAACATACAGAACACCTTGGCGCAACCCGGAAAAATCCGTATGATCCCTGTTGGGAATATTTATACTCAAATTTTGGCAAATCATTCCCGTAATGAAAAAGGATTACCTTTTTCTCCCCTGCGCTCACTCGGCAATGAATATGTAAACATATATACTGCCAGAATTGTAATTGCGCAAACCGCAATCGAAAGATCTATCAAGGAGGCCTTTAATGGCTAAAGTCAGAGTCGCTTTAAACGGCATGGGCCGCATCGGCAAGAACGTCATGCGCATCATCATCTCCCAGTACAACGATCAGATCGAAATCGTCGCAGGTAACGACCTGGTATCCCCCGCCTTGATCGCTGCCGCAATCCCCAAGGACTCGATCCATGGCAAATTTCCTGCCGACGTCAAGCTGGTGAACGACAACGTCATCAAGATCGGCGATCACAAAGTCACCGTCTACGCCGAGAAAGATGCGAATAAGATTCCCTGGGCCAGGCATAATGTGGACGTCGTCCTGGAATGCACCGGCTTCTACCTGACCACCGAGAAGGCTCAGGCCCACATTAACGCCGGCGCCAAAAAAGTTATCGTGTCCGCCCCCTGTAAGGACGACACCAAAACAGTTGTCATCGGTGTGAACCATGATGTTCTCAACGCTGAGGACAAAATTATCTCCAACGCCTCCTGCACCACAAACTGTCTGGCTCCCCTCACCAAGGCCGTGGATGACGCCTTCAAGGTGATCAGCGGACTGATGATAACCACCCACGCAGCCACTTCCACCCAGCGTGTCCAGGACTTCTTCGGCGGCGGTAAGAACCGCGCCACCCTGAACAACATCATCCCCGCCTCCACCGGCGCCGCCATCGCCGTGGGCAAGGTTCTCCCTCACCTGAACGGCAAGCTTAACGGTACCGCTCTGCGGGTCCCCACCGATACCGGTTCGGTTGTCGAGACTGTTTATCTTCTCGAAGGTAAGCACAGCGTTGAGGAGATTAACGCCAAGGTGGCCGAGAACGCCAAAAAGATTAACGCCAGTTCCATGAGCGGCATGATTCTCGATGTGACCGACTACTACGAATGCTCCCGGGACGCCGTGGGCGAAGAGTGGAGCTCCATGTACATCCCCGGTAATACCCGAACCACCGAAGCCGGTGACAACACCCTTGTAAAAATGTCCAGCTTCTACGACAACGAGATGGGCTACTCCGCCCGGATGGCTGAACTGGCCCTGATTTTCAACGCTATTTAATCGGAGAACTTCTCATTTGATAGTTGACCCCGGCCACTCGGTCGGGGTTTTTTGGTTATACGCGGCTCAGGTTTTCCC
>JAUVIY010000215.1 GCA_030592625.1 Spirochaeta sp.
GATCCGCCCCAAACGCCGAAAATCTTGCCGAATGCCCGGGCGAAGATGAAAATCATTCCCAGAATCAGAATGTCACCCTTGAAGAAGATAGCCGGATTCAACTCTGTGCCTGCGATGGCGAAAAACAAAGCGTATATGGGTGGGGTTAATGGCTCAAGGGTTCGGAAGATCCTGTGATTCCGGGGTGAGAGATTGATGAGCACCATGCCTGCTGCCATGTTGGAAAGCAGGGCGGATAGATGAAAAACCAGTGAAATCGCCGTCAGGAGGAAGATCCATCCCAGAGAGATAATCATCAGTTCCCCGGTGTGATTCTTCTTACGGGCCAGAGCATGGATAATCCAACCGGCGACTCCGCCGATCAGGATGGAAAGAAGAATTTCCTTGAAAGCGCCCAGAATTACTCCGAACCCACCTGCTGCCTGTGCACCGTGGGCGACCGCTTCTCCCGCCGCGGCCCCGGCGGCTGCATCACCGGTGAGAATCCCGGAAACAACTGCGAAAACGATACCGAAAATTATCACTGCACCCGCGTCATCCAGGGCCACGATACCGTATAGGCGGTCTATAAAGGGGCCGTGAGCCCTGAGTGACTGGACGATTGCAACAGTGGCCGCGGGTGCTGTGGCTGTGGCGATAGCTCCCAGCATCAGTGCAAACGGCAGGGGAAGCTTAAAGACCCAGAGAGCCAGAGTGACGGCAATCAGGGTGAGCAGAATCTGAGTAACTGTGAGTATGACCACCTCGCTGCCCATCCGCTTGAGCTTCGACATCGAAAACTCGCCGCCGATTGTAAGGGCAATCAAGCCCAAAGCCACATCAGTGACAATTTGCAGAGACTCGCTCATTTCATGATGAATGATGCCAAGGGCGGCGTCTCCCAGTATCAGACCGGCAATGATATATCCGGTTATTTCCGGGAGGTGAATCCTGGCCATCAATTTGCCGAGGAAATAACCCAGGATGAGAAGCATACCGGTTGAGAATAAGCCATGTTGTGACATGAGATCCCGAAGGTTTGCCAGATCGGTAAAGATTCCTTCCATGTATGAATTGTAGCAAGGGGTTTTATTTTGGAACAGCGTTCATATGCCAGAGCTTTTTTCTGAGGATATGTCGATATTCCTGCCGTCGGTTGGTAGCCGGAGTGCTCTTTTTACCAAATATGGGCTGAAGATGGGGGGTTTTATCCTTTATGATACCTTTCATTCAGCTGAGCGGAACCGCAGATAAGGCGCCAAGCTGCACTTGTGAAGAGAAGTAATCAAAAGTATATTTAAAATCAAATCAATGGAGGCATCGCTGATGAAAAAGAATCTTCGGTATCTTCCCGTTTTAGCATCGTTACTGCTATTAGCCGCATTGCTTACATCCTGCGTCACCTACGGCTACACCCTGGTTACCTACAATGAGACGACGGCCAAATAACGGGATCATGACATTCTCGGGAGCGTATTGCTGGATGTTTCGGCTACAAGCAAGATGTTCAATGAAGAAAGGGGCGTCCGGGCTCTGCTCCTGATGAAAGCCCGTTCTCTCTATGGTGAAGACATCGATGATGTCGTCAATATCGCGGTGTCGCAGACGAGCGACTGGCAATCGCGCCATTTCATCGTTAAGGGCGATGCCATCAGATACAAGGAGAACCTGTGATGACCAAAGCCGTAACGATCGTAAGCGTCATCCTTCTCCTGGCACTTACAGGATGTGTTACATACGTGACACCCGCTCGGTATCAGGAGTCGACGCCGTTTGTCAAAGATTATACAATACTCGGTTTCTTTTCGGTTGAATTGCCGGTCATACAATCTTCGGATGACGTCCAGAGTGTCAGTGAGATGGCCATGAAAGCCGCCAAAGCTCAGTATCCCGAAGCGGACGATATTATTGATGTCACCATCACTGAAAAAGTGAAGACCACGTACGTCTTTCTCTGGTGGCTGTTCGAATACCGCACCACCCTCGAAGGGAACGTCATCAAATACAACGACTGACGGATCAGGGGAACGTTCCACTCCGGCGTTCCCCATTTTCGAATTCATGAAAATCGACGTTGAAAAAAAGAAGTATCCCTCTCTGATCGTTCATGTCTTCATCCATGATTTGCCGTAATCGGTTTACATGAACAACCGTGAATTAGATTCTCCAGACTTCGCTTATACGAGATAAACAGTGTCAGACCATCGGCTGAATCCGAAAATCACAATCAATTTGAGAAAACGAGTGGAAAAAACATGAATTATATGCATTGGGAATAAAAACATATTATAATAAACGCAAGTTAACTAGGAAATTATAGGAGTATGGCGATGAAAAAAGTTCTTTTTATTCTGTTGTTGGCAGTATTGCTTATCGTGCCGGTATCGGCAAAAACGAATTTGCTCAATCTCGGGTATAATATCCATGGCAAGTATTTTGAATGGGAGGGTCTCAAATTACGGAGTATCGGTTTGAGTTATACTCATCTTGGAGGAGACACTACCGGTTTTTATGCTCAAATCAACCCCTATTTCGGTTTGAGTGAGAGGTATGAAGGGGTGACAAACAAACTCTCGGATTACGGAATTACGGTAATCGGTTCGAATTTTATCCTGGGATACGGTGGAGATATAAATTTCGGATCCATGGGGCTGATACTCGGCGGCGGGTTGTTCCTGGATGCTCTTTATGATGACTATTCTGGCGGCTATGTTATGATATTCAGCACCGGCCTCGGTGTCGGGGCCAACTTTTACTTCCAGCCCGGAGCGGGAAATTTTGTGGTCAATGCCGGTCTGAGTCTGGCATGGCGACCCTTTTCTGTCTATGTTTATGAATTCGACAGTTTTGAGGAATTCGACGCGGGTAAAACCAATGTCAATTTCAACATCGGCGTCGGCTGGCGCACCGGCGGAATCGGCTCCGGTCGCAGTTCCTCCAAATCCTCCGATGGCGGCGACAGCGACGACGAATGGTAGACCATTAGTCTGATTCCTAAAAAACATAGCCGCCGGTTCCACTCGGCGGCTTTTCATGCTATCAACTGGCAATTCAGGAGTGCTCTCAGCATCAGTACGAACGGCAGGGAAGTTTGAAGATCCAAAGCGCAAAAGTGATGGCAAACAGGATGAGAAGCATGCCGGTTGAGAATAGCTCGTGTTGGGACATGAGATCCCGCAGACCCGCAAAATTGGAGAAGAATCCTACCATGTATACATTGCAGCAAGGGGTTTTGTTAAGAACGCCTGTTACCCGATGGCTCCGGGTGTTATACTGGTAATAGCTGATATTAGGAGAAAGAGTATGAAAAAAATCTTGATTCTCGTTCTGGTTCTTGTGGCGATTTCTTTTCCACTTGCGGCTAAAACAAATCTGATCAACATTGGGTATAATGTACAAGGCGATTTCTGGGGCTTTGATGGTGTGAAACTACGCAGCATAAGTCTCAATTCCATTAACTTGAAAGGTGATACAACCGGATTCTATTACCAAATTAACCCGTATTTCGGATTGAGCTTTAAGAATGAGGCCTCTACCGTTTTCAAACTCTCAGATTATGACGAAATGGTTGTCGGTTCGAATTTTATCCTGGGTTATGGGGGTGATCTGAATTTCGGTCCAATGGGAGTTCTTCTTGGCGGAGGCGCATTCTTTGATGTTCAGTACTATGATTTTGGCTCGTACACATTCACAATGCTTAGTGGGCTGGGTCTGGGTGCTCATTTCTACTTCCAGCCGGGATCAGGAAACTTCGTAGTTAACGCAGGGCTGACACTGGCCTGGCACCCCTGGGCCTATGAAATCTACGAAACCGATTCCGGAAGTTACACAAACTATAGCATGACCACAGCCAACTTCAACATCGGCGTCGGCTGGCGAACCGGCGGAATCGGCTCCAAACGCAGTACCTCCGAACCCTCCGGCGGCGGCAGCGACGACGACTGGTAAACCATTGGTCTGATTTAAAGCAGCCGCCGGTACCACTCGGCGGCTTTTTTTCCCTTAATTGGCGATCCGGGACATTTATGAATGGCAAAGCGCCGGGTATCCGGTGGATAGCTCGGCAGAGGTCAATGAGTCATTTTTCCGGAGGATTATCAGGACCCGGGGCGCCCTTGTCGAAGAGCTTGGATGAGGTTTTGTAGGGAACCCGGGCCGAAGGGACAATCTCCGAGGCCGGACCGGCGTGCTTGTCCTGATCGTCGAAGAAGATGTGGGCATTGAAGGCTTTAAGCACCTGATTTTTCGACAGGCCGCCGAGGAAGTAGGCCTCATCCACCGTCACACCCCAGCTGCGCAGTGTGAGAATTACCCGCTCATGGGCGGGACGATCCCGGGCGGTTACCAGGGCGATGCGTACCAGCTTTTCGTCTGAAAGGCTCTTGATTCTGGAAAGGGTTTTCAGGACCCGGCCGAATGGACCCTCGGGCAGGGGAAGCTCAGCGAACACCTTTTCGTGCTCCAGGAAGGCGTCCAGGCCTTGCTGCTTGTAGATAACTTCGGAGTCCTCGCTGAATAACACAGCGTCTCCGTCGAAGGCGAAGCGGATTTCATCGGCATCAGGATTGAATGCATTGGGGGGAGCGTAGAGCTGGGCGGCGGCGATACCGTGATCCACGGCGTCCTGGACATCTTCCAGGTTCTTGGAGAGGTAGAGGTCGACGCTGTATGCCTCAAGGAAGGGTCCCAGGGGCTGACCTCCGGAGAACGCGGCCCGGGTAATGCTCAGATTGTAGAAATCGATGGAATTCATCACCCGCAGGCCTGTCTGGGGATTGTTCTGGCTCATAATCACCACTTCCACCAGATGTTCTTTGAGTTTCTCATTGAGCTTGAGGAAGGCCTCAATCAGGGGGAACGCGGTTCCGGGTTCCAGGATACGGGCTTCATTATCCTTCTGGAAGTCTGCGTA
>JAUVIY010000177.1 GCA_030592625.1 Spirochaeta sp.
AACCGGCGGGCAGGTGATGTTGAAGTAGCAAGGAGTAAACGAATATGAATACGACAGCAGTTCGTATGTACGGTAAAAAAGACCTGAGGCTTGAGAATTTCGAGCTTCCTGAAATCGGGAATGACGAGATTCTTGCTCATATAGTATCCGACAGCATCTGCATGAGTACCCACAAGGCAGCCATGCTGGGATCGGATCACAAACGGATTCCCGACAACATCGAGACAAATCCGGTGATAATCGGTCATGAATTCTGCGGTGAGATTGTATCCGTCGGTTCGAAATGGGCGAACAGATACAAGGCCGGTGATAAATTCGCAATACAGCCGGCACTGAATTACAAGGATAGTCTGGACGCCCCGGGTTACAGCTATCGCTGGATCGGCGGTTCGGCCACCTATGTCGTGATACCCAGCGAAGTCATGGATCTGGACTGCCTGCTGCCATACGACCAGGATGCCTATTATTTCGGCAGCCTTTCCGAGCCCATGAGCTGTATCGTCGGAGCATTCCGGGCCAGTTACCATGTTCCTCAGGGAACCTACGAGCACCAGATGGGTATCCGACCCCGGGGCACCATGGCTATCCTGGCCGGCGCCGGCCCCATGGGTCTGGGCGCCATCGACCTGGCCATTCACGGAGATGTCAAACCCCGCAAACTGGTGGTTACCGATATCGACGATGCCCGTCTTTCCAGGGCCGAAGAGCTTTTCCCCGTGGCCGAAGCGGCCAAGTTCGGTGTTGAACTTCTCTACATGAATACAGCGAAACAGGATAATCCCATCGCGGTACTCAAGGACGAAGCCGGTGACGAAGGGTTTGACGACGTGTTCGTCATGGCCGCAGTGACTCCTGTTGTGGAGCAGGCCGACCGCATCCTGGGGAAAGACGGCTGCATGAATTTCTTTGCCGGTCCCACGGATACCGGGTTCTCGGCAAAGGTGAATTTCTACGATGTCCACTACTCGTTCCACCACATCGTTGGTACCAGCGGCGGTAACACTGAAGACATGAGAATCTCCCTGCAGATGATGAAAGAGGGCCGGATCAACCCGTCCATCATGATAACTCATGTCGGAGGTTTGAACGCCGTGCCGGAAACCACCCTCACCCTGCCCGAGATTCCCGGAGGAAAGAAGCTTATCTACACCAATGTGAATCTACCCCTTACCGCCATCGATGATTTTAAGGAGAAAGGGAAGACAGAACCGTTCTGGGCGGGTCTTGCGGATATCATCGATCGGAACAAAGGGATATGGAATGCCGAGGCTGAGGCTTACCTGTTGTCGAATGCACCCGGGATCACTGGAGTCTGAGCCATCGGAGATGAAACGATTCTGGGTATTGTGTCCTGGAAATCCGCGACTTGGAGTTACGATACAATATGCCGGAGCTGCCAGGAATCGTGGAGGCGAGCCTTCAAGGCGAGTCCCGCTAGAACAAGGGATGCTTGCAGCAACGATTCCTGGCAGCTCCGCTCACAGTATTTATTTGTAAGTTCGTGAACTGATTTCCGGGACACAACGCCAGGTCGTAATACATGGCATAATACTTTCGCGGAAGTGATAAGAAGATCACCCAACCGTAAATGAAATGGAGGAATTTATGAATTTCAAAGCTGCCGAAACCGGAAAATGGCGATATATGGGCGACAGGCCGAAGGTAGGGATCAGGCCTACCATCGACGGCCGTCTCGGAGGAGTTCGGGAGAGCCTGGAAGAACGCACCATGGGCATGGCCAAATCTGCCGCCGAGCTCATTTCAGCCAACCTGAAATATATCGACGGAACACCGGTGGAATGCGTCATAGCCGACACATGTATCGGCGGTGTCGCCGAAGCCGCTGCATGTCAGGCCAGGTTTGAGAAAGCCGGCGTAGGTGTTTCCATTACCGTGACTCCCTGCTGGTGTTACGGATCGGAGACGATGGATATGGATCCTTCGACACCCAAGGCCGTCTGGGGTTTCAACGGCACTGAAAGGCCGGGGGCTGTATATCTGGCTGCGGTTCTGGCCGCCCATGCTCAGAAGGGAATCCCTGCTTTCGGCATCTATGGTCGGGATGTTCAGGATTCGGATGATGTGAGTATCACCGATGATGTGAAGGACAAGATTCTCCGATTCGTCCGGGCCGGTGTGGCTGTGGCCACTCTGAAGGGTAAGAGTTACCTGTCCATCGGTTCGGTTTCCATGGGTATTGCCGGCTGCATCGTGGATGAGACGTTTTTCCAGGATTATCTCGGCATACGCAACGAGTATGTGGACATGAGCGAGCTCGGCCGCCGAATCAGGGAAGAAATCTACGATCCTGAAGAGTACAAACGCGCACGGGCCTGGGTTGTGGAGAATCTGAACATCGGTATGGATCCTAACGATCCGGCTATACAGCACACCGCTGAACAGAAGGAATCCGAGTGGGACGATTCGGTGAAGATGGCCCTCATCACTAAAGATCTGATGAACGGAAATCCTGTGCTGGCCAAGCTGGGTTACGGCGAAGAGGCTCTGGGACACAATGCCATCGCAGCCGGTTTTCAGGGGCAGCGTCATTGGACCGACTGGATGGCAAACGGTGATTTTATGGAAACCATGGTAAATACAAGTTTTGACTGGGATGGGTTCCGCCAGCCTTACGTCTTAGCCACAGAAAACGATACTCTCAACGGCATTTCCATGCTCTTCGGTCATCTGCTCACCAACACCGCTCAGATATTCAGCGACGTGCGGACCTACTGGAGTCCCGAAGCCGTCGAACGTGTGACAGGCTACAAGCTCACCGGTGATGCCGCCGGTGGACTCATTCATCTCATAAACTCAGGTTCCACGTGTCTGGATGGTGTCGGAGAACAGTCCGTGGACGGGAAGCCGGCCATCAAAACCTTCTGGAATATCAGTGAAGCCGAAGCCGAGGCATGTGTCAGGGCTACCGATTTTTGTCCCGCCGATCTGGGTTATTTCAGGGGGGGTGGATACTCCACCGATTTTCTCACCAAGGGCGGCATGCCGGTCACCATGAGTCGGATCAACCTTGTGAAAGGGCAGGGACCGGTACTCCAGCTGGCCGAAGGCTGGACCGTGGAGATTCCCGCAGCCGTCCACGACAAGCTGGATGAACGGACTAATCCCACCTGGCCGACGACATGGTTTTCACCCCGGGTGAACGGTGAGGGGAATTTCAAGGACGTTTACGGCGTAATGGCTGCATGGGGTGCCAATCATGGTGCCATCAGTTACGGACACATCGGGGCGGATCTGATTTCTCTGGCAGCCATGCTTCGCATTCCGGTGTCCATGCACAACGTACCGGAAGAAGATATCTTCCGTCCGGCGGCCTGGAATCACTTCGGTATGGACAAGGAAGGCGCGGATTTCCGAGCCTGCGCCATTTTCGGGCCGGTATACGGCTGATCTCATCTGGAGGATCATATGAAATATGCCATCGCTGTGCTGGATATCGGTAAAACCAACAAGAAAGTGGCTGTCTATGACGATGAAATGAACCCCCTGGCGGTGAGAAAACGCAAAATCGGAACGATTCGCCTAGACGATTTGGATATCGAGGACGTCGAAACGGTCGAGGCCTGGTTTCTCGAACAACTGAAAAAACTCGGCTCCGAGTATCCCATCAGAGTTCTTTCGGTCACCACCCACGGATCCACTCTGGTCTGCGTCGGTTCCGATGGCAAGCCGAGCGTTCCGCCCATTGCTTACACCAACGAAGTGCCCGAAGAAGTTCATGAGAGATTCTGGGCGGCGGTGGGCGATCCGCTGGAGACCCAGAAGGTGACGGCCACTGCGGAGATTAAACCGCTTATCAATTCAGCCAAGCTCCTCTGGTACCAGAAGGAACGTTGGCCCGAGGATTTTCTGAAGACCGAGAATATCCTCTTTTACCCCCAGTATTACGGTTACCGGCTCACCGGTGTGCCTTCCGCCGATATCACTTATACAGGCTGCCACAGTTATCTGTGGGATTACGCCGCAGAAGATTGGTCGAGTGTAGCCGACGTCCTCGGAATCCGGGGCATGCTGCCGAAGAAACCGGGGGCTTCCGAAAGCGAACTGGGTGTTATCACACCGGATGTGGCAGCCGCTACAGGTCTGCCCGGCGATACCAGGGTGACCCTGGGCATCCACGATTCCAATTCGTCTCTCGTCCCTTACCTTATCACCCAGGAGCAGGACTTTGTCCTGAATTCCACCGGCACCTGGTGTGTCGCCATGCATCCTACGGACAAAGTGGATTTCGCGGCCGACGAATTGGGGAAAATGGTGTTTTACAACCTTTCCTATGCTAATCAGCCCGTGAAGACATCCGTTCTTCTAGGTGGTTTGGAGTACGAAACCTACACCGATGCCTTGATGGCTCATCACGGCAGGAAAGACTGGCCGGACTACGATCCTGCTATGTACGCCGACATTCTCTCAGACTCTCAGAGCTTTATCCTGCCGACGGTGGTTCCGGGAACCGGTCAATTCCCTAATTCTGTGGCCCGGGTGATAGACGGAGATGATATTTATCCCGTCGCCGACATCATCGAAGGTTGTCGATGGCCGAAGGTTTTCGATGATTACCTGGCGGGATTCGCCCTGGCAAATCTTTCACTGGCCATACAGACCCGGATCGCTCTGCAGCGGGTAGACCTCGTCCCGGGGACTGAAGTCTTCATCGAGGGCGGGTTCCGGCAGAACCGGAACTACGGCGCCCTTCTGGGAGCATTGCTGCCGGAGAATCCACTGTTTCTGACGGAATTGGAAGAAGCGACCAGCTACGGTGCCGCCCTCTGCGGGAAGGCTCTGGCTGATGGTGTATCGGTGAAGTCCCTCAAGAAGTTCGTCAGCCTCGATAAGCGTCCGGTGGAACCGGCGAAACTGGACGGGCTGGAAGAGTATGTAGAAGTATTTCTGAGGTATCTTGAGAGCTGAGCAATGTACTGCGATTCCGCTTCATTCCGTAAAAATATAGATTATGTGCTACCATCAAATCAGTGGAACCTGAAAGCTTTTTTCGTCGGTGGTACTGTGGGCAGGGGTCTGAAATTCTTGTCTTCTCTGTAGCCACCTAAACAGGCCGTAATCTTCCAGTTGTGGAATTTCTTATCGGCTTCCCGGCTTCTCACGGTCAGCGAGGGGGCAACTATCCGGATTTTATTCGCTACAATACAGAGATGATTGTCGAAGCCGCTCTTGATACCATGGAAATCACCGATCCGGCGAACCGGCAGGTGGGAGAACTATCGGGAGACCAGCAGCAACGGGTGATGCTCGCTCGAATCCTGGCCTGCGATGCCGGCCTGCTGCTGCCGGATGAACCGTTGAATCATGCTGATATCACCACCCGGGAACTGATTTTCCACACCCTCGAACGCCTGAAGGTCTTGCGAATACCATGAAGGGCAGGCCCGGAAATGACTCAGTCCGCTGAAATACGAGCCGAGCAACGCGTTTACGAATCCTTGTGGAAAGGGGCAATGACTCGTCTCGTGAAAATCGGAGTAGGGACGCTCGCGACGACGGGTAAATGCCTGGATTGCTGTTTTCCCTCGGGACCCGTGATCGTGATTGCCGACTCCAATACATACCAGGCTGCGGGACAAAAGGTCTGCCGGTATCTGCGTCAGGATGGGCGAAAGGTATTAGATCCTTTTATCTTCGAGGACGACGATCTCGATGCAGAATACCGTTTTGTTGAACGCCTGAAAGAATATCTTGACCAAACCCGAGCGATTCCCGTGGCAGTCGGCTCCGGGACGGTTAACGATCTAACCAAGCTCGCCTCACACCTCTGCAGCCGACCTTATATGGTGGTTGGCACGGCAGCTTCGATGGATGGCTACACAGCATTCGG
>JAUVIY010000137.1 GCA_030592625.1 Spirochaeta sp.
GAGGAAAGCAGATGCATTATATCTGGCAAAATGAAGACTGGACGAAATTCAGATGGGATACCGACGGCATCCTTATGGCTCTCTCAGCTGCTAAATCTCAGCAAGGGTATATACTCGGTCAGGCCGATTCATTCGAGTTGAAGGATCAGGGAGATCTTATTACTGAAGAGGCCTTGAGCACTTCAGCTATCGAAGGTAAGTCGCTTGATCGGGATTCAATCCGATCCTCTGTTGCTCGCAGACTAGGTCTTTCGACGGCCGGTATGCCCGCTCCGAAACAAGGTGAAGACGGTCTTGTCGATATTCTTATCGACGCAACCCGAAATCATGAAATCCTGTTAACCCCGGATCGATTATGGGCATGGCAGGCCGCGCTCTTCCCGACAGGTTATTCCGGGTTATTTAAAATCAGGACCGGCGGATGGAGAACCGGCTCTCAGCCCATGAGGGTAGTTTCCGGTTCCATGGGTAGGGAATTTGTTCATTTCGAAGCACCGCCTTCGGATCGAGTGATAAATGAAATGAGGGAGTTTCTCAAGTGGTGGAACAATCCTGTAAACGAACCTGATGGGGTTCTCCGGGCCGCGATCGCCCATTTCCGGTTCGTTACCATACATCCCTTTGAAGACGGAAACGGTCGAATATCCCGGGCCTTGACGGATATGGCTCTGGCCCAGGATGAAAAAACGGGTATGAGGCTCTACAGCCTTTCATCGCAGATTATCAAGGATAAATCCGAGTACT
Organism: Spirochaeta sp.; assembly: GCA_030592625.1. Taxonomy (GTDB): domain Bacteria; phylum Spirochaetota; class Spirochaetia; order DSM-2461; family DSM-2461; genus UBA2779. The sequence goes on from JAUVIY010000137.1 coordinate 745, forward strand.
ACCGGATTCTGGAGAAAACTCAGAAGGGCAGAGGAGATATCACCGAATGGCTTATCTGGTTCCTTACAACATTAGAAAAAAGTATAGAAAACTCCAAAAGGCTTATCAGTAAAACTATCTTCCTCGGGAGGTATTACAGGAGTCTTTCAGATATCCATTTGAGAGAGAGACAGTTGAAAGTACTGAAGAAAATGCTGGACCGCTATCCCGAAGAATTCCAGGGAGGGCTGACCAATCGCAAATACGTTGCCATGACGAAGGTGAGTTCGGAAACTGCCAAGCGGGATTTGAAGGAGATGCTGGATAAAGGTCTCATCATCCCTGGAACTGCCGGGGGACGTTCGGTTCAATATCGGCTGAACAGAACCCCGGGGCAGTCATCGGACAAGTCAATCCCTTTTTAAAGCACGATTTGATGTTTGGTATCCCCCTCCAGAACGTAAGCTCCGGCGTGGCCGGGGGGAACCGTCTGTGTCCCGGCATCCCCGGCTGCAGACAGGTCTTCTTCGTCCAGACGATCCCGGAATTTCCAAAGATGCCCGGCGGCCAGAAGAGCTCTGGTTCTTTCAGAGGAAGTTGCACCGGTGTGCTCTTGTTAATAGACTGAAAGACATACTGAAAGGAAGGATTTTCAAATGAGAAGATGGCTGGCCGGTCTCCTGTTTCTCGTTTCCGTTTCGATGTTTGGAAGTCAGAATGAATATCGCATAGCGATTCTGGATTTCGAGATAATGACGACCCGGGATGATTTTCGGTTTGTCGGTAAGGGTCTGGCTGAGATAATATCCTTCGAACTCAGCGATGAGAATGCCTTGATTGTCATTGATCGCAGCAAACGTAATGCCGCCCTGGAAGAAATCAACTTCTCATTATCGGGACTATCGGATGAAAAAGCCTCTCTGGATGTGGGCCGACTCCTGACGGCCAATTACATGGTATTCGGCGAAATCATCGAGATGGACCGGAAATTTCTGGTGACCATGAAGCTCCTGGATGTGGAGACGGGAGCCATAGTCTGGCAGGAACAGCTCCTCACCCGGTTGAACAACTATGAATCGGTCTCCCGCTACTTCGCCGAATCTCTCATGGCCGCCATCCTTCCGGATGAACCACAGGTAATCGAAACCCCGGCGGTCGATGAAGCCGTGGCCGACGACGGCAAAGAAGAATTTCTCATTGCATTCTCGGCAGCTGTGGATGCTTTGGACGAAGGAAAGGAGGACGTGGCCAGGCAGGAGCTGCATCGCGCCCGGGCCATCGATTCCGGGAGCCGGGTGGTTCGGTACTACCTGAATCTCCTGACCGTTGTATCGCCGAAATTCAACTTCGAATTACGCCCCTGGGGTTCGGTGTACAACCCGGCCTATCTCCCGAAATACACGATGGACAAGGTCTATTTATGGCTTTCGCTTTCTATGAATATTGGTGAATCATACCAGTACACAGTAAGCCCGGAAATCACGACGAAAGAATCCGCTCAGACTTTCCGACTCGGATATTTACTGCCCATAGGTGAACGGCACGGCCTGGAAGTGGCGTTGGTTTGGTCACAAAGCCTCCAGAATACGGGGACGACAATCGATTATGATTTCCTGGGTATAAGTGACGATTACTTTAATCAGACGATCGATAACTATAGCCTTGTGCTGGGTTATGGATACTCTGTAACGCCAACCTTCAGCCTGGGACTTACTTTTCAGCCGATTATCCTTGATTGGGGGGATAGTGCACGCCCATTTCCCACTTCGTTCCAGTTTACGGTTTCTGCCGGGGGGCTGTTCACGATGCTGGACGGACGGCTGTTATGGGATTTCCAGACCACATACGGGTTGCATCCGCAGTACTATATAATCGAAAGCGACCAGGCGTACTACGAAGGCCAGATGCCTTTAATTATCGATACTTCCATCATCGGAGCTGCTGTACCGGACCGGTTGTACTTCAGCTTGAAAAGCAACGTTGATGTATACCTCGACGATCGGGGTGGGTATTACCTTCGGATCATCCCGATGGCCGAATACTGGATTGGGAGAACCATTGCTGTTCGGGCCGGGTATCTCATGTCCCATCTCAATCAGTTGGACGCGAGCCTCTTCGGCCACGGGGTGACGGCCGGGATAACGGCGAAACCGGGAAAATGGGAACTGGATATAGCCTATTCATATTCTCAAAAACCCATTACCAACGTCCCCGGTTATCTGATCCCGGATCATAGGCTGCTGGTCGGCATCTCCCGAAATGGTAATTTCATCGGGAAATGAGAGTGGCTCGCCTGGCCGCCAATTGGACAAAGAAAGGCATCAGAATAAAACGAAGTTCGCCAGAGGTCAGCCTCCGAGAATGGGAACCGGAGTGAGCAAAACGCCTACCGCAACTGTAGAACCCATAAATTTGACCAAGTTGGTTTGAATTGGTATAATAGACCACAACAGGATGGTGGGTCATGATTGTGAATATTTCTGATGCAAAAACAAATTTATCCAAACTGGTGGATATGGTTTATCACGGTGAAAAAGTCGTAATTGCCAAAAATAATTTGCCCCTGGTTGATTTAGTACCCCATAAACCGGAGGGGAAAAGAACGCTTGGACTTTTACAGGGTGAATTCCATGTTCCTGATGATTTTATGGATGAGGACTCAGAGATTAATGAGATGTTCTATGGAGACGATGCGTGAAAATAATACTTGATACGCACATTTTCCTTTGGGCTCTTTCTGATCCGGGGAAAATTGATCCTGTAAAAACTGCAGAGATACAAACACTTGCAAATACAATTTACATCAGTTCAATCAGTATCGCGGAAATCATGATAAAATCTTCCCTTAAAAAACTGGATATTTCATTCGACCCTATTGAAATGGCTGAAAAGAGCGGATTTGAGTTCCTGGATTTCAGTGCGAAAGACGCAATATTACTGAAAGAGATGCCCTTTTACCATAAAGATCCCTTTGACAGAATGCTCATAGCTCAGAGTATTGCAAATAAATTCCATATTATGAGTGATGATAGAAAATTTAAGATGTATGATTGCAAACTGCTTCAGTAGGGCGGTAATCGCCTCCTGTGGTAGTGTATAAGATTTGGGCTATGCTTTTATGGTCTTGGAGATAAAGTCTGCGATCACGATGGTCCAGGATCCACCTGAAAGCTGTGAATTATAATACTCCCCCGGCCTGATCAGTGGGGAGAGACAATTTCTCTATGTTATGAAGATTGACTTGAGCTAAGCATTTGGTGTATCTTAGTGGTGACATCAGGAGGCATCAGAATGACAAGGATGACTGTAACATTGGATGAACGGATAGTTTCTGAGGCACGTGATCTATTAAAAACAAAAACAAAAAGAGAAACCATCGAAAAGGCATTAATAGAAGTTATAAAAGAAAAAAAACGTGAGATAGCCCTCGCTCACTGCGGAGGGATTGAACTGGATGTTGATCAGGAAAAATTAGCTGTCTATAGAGAAGATGTATGAAGCTCATTGATAGTTCTGCATGGATTGAGTATTACAGGAAAGAGGGAAACAAGGACTTCAAAGCCGCCATTTCCAATGCGATCCAAAACAATGAAGCAGCAGTAAATGGTATCATTCAGCTTGAAATATTGGTTTTTACAAAAACAAAGTCTGAGTACAATGATATTTTATCTGATTTTTCCGCATTTTATAATCTTGAACTGAATAATAGTGTATTTCTGAAGGCATCGGAAATCGGCTTCGATTTAAGAAGAAAGGGGATTACTATTCCGGCTTCAGATCTGATAATTGCTGCCAGTGCTATGGTCACTAATTGTCAGTTAATACATTTTGATAAACATTTTACATATATTGCGGAGTACTATCCGCTTAAACTGGAAAGCTGGTTTTAAGGATAATGCAGCTGCATATAACAACCGGTCATGAAAGCGACAGTGGTTGATTTACGATACAAAATAAGTGATATCCTCAAGGCACTGGATCGTGACGAGGATGTGGAAATCCTCTACCACGGTAAGACAAAGGGAATAATCGTTCCGGTATCCGGCAAAACTGCAATGCTCGTAAAGGATCATCTCTTCTTCAATATGGCGGCATCCGAGAAACCGGTTGATAAAATTATGGATAACCTTCGCGGCGGACGGTATCGTGATCTTTGATACCGACATTCTGATTTGGATTCCACATATTGCCCATGACTGAAAACATCGGCCACCGTGCCGCAGTATATGTGGAGGAACACAGCCTTTCCAGCGGAATGCGGGCGGGTGATGCGATCATTGCGGCAACAGCAGCAGAGAACAATCTGATGCTATGTACAGGGAACGCCAGGCATTTCAGAATAATCAAAGATCTTCAGTTGAAAATATTTAAGTCTTAAAGGCTTCCAGAGGGTCTAATTCCGGTCGAAGGCTCAATAGCCGCCTCCATACCAAAAAAGCCGCCCGGTCGGGCGGCCCTATGAAATCAGAATAAAACGATATGCGCCAGAGGTCAGCCCCCGAGAATGGGAACCAGAGCGAGAAGAACACCCGCTGCAACAGCGGAGCCGATAACGCCGGCCACATTGGGACCCATGGCGTGCATCAGCAGGTAGTTGTTCGGATTTTCTTCGAGGCCCACCTTGTTGGCTACCCGGGCGGCCATGGGAACTGCGGAAACACCGGCGGCCCCGATGAGCGGGTTGATGGGATGCCTGGGCGAGAGCTTGTTCATCAGCTTTGCCAGCAGGACGCCCATGGTGGTACCGATCATGAAAGCCACCAGACCGAGGGCCAGGATACCCAGGGTGGTGAAGTTCAAAAAGACATCTGCCGACATCTTCGATCCAACTGCGAGACCGAGCATAATGGTGACAGTATTCATCAGGGCGTTCTGGGCCGTATCCGACAGGCGGTCGGTTACCAGAGATTCCTTCAGAAGATTACCGAACATCAGCATGCCCACCAGAGGCGTGGCGGTGGGAAGAAGCAGGATGCAGAGCACCAGCACGATGAGGGGGAAGATGATCTTCTCCACCTTGGTAACGTGACGCAGCTGCTCCATTTTAATCTGCCTCTCCGCCTTGGTAGTGAGGGCTTTCATAATGGGCGGCTGGATAATGGGCACCAGAGCCATGTAGGAGTAGGCGGCCACGGCGATGGGGCCCAGGTAGTTGGGAGCCAGCCTGCCCGCTGTGAAGATAGCCGTCGGACCGTCCGCACCGCCGATAATACCGATGGAACCCGCCACGTGGAGTATCGAGTTCGCCAGGATTTCGCCGTCGGGGCCGGTAACGAAGGAGAATCCGGGGATTCTTTCCAGGAGCACTGTGCCGAAGAGGGCGAAGAAGATGCCGAACTGGGCGGCTGCGCCCAGAAGCAGCGTTTTGGGATGGGCCAGCAGGGGACCGAAATCGGTCATTGCCCCGACGCCCATAAAGATGAGCAGGGGAAAGAGTCCGTTGGCGATACCCATGTCGTAGAACTGGCCGATGAAACCGCCGAACGCGTCTACGTATACATGTCCGTTATCACCTACCAGATGAACGGTGTGGCTGGCGATTTCTGCGAAGGGGATGTTCGAAAGAACGGCCCCGAATCCGATGGGTATCAGGAGAAGGGGTTCGAAGCCCTTCTTGATGGCAAGCCAGATAAGCAGAAGGCCGACACCGATCATCACGACGTTGCCCCAGCCTCCGGCCTGGAGGAAACCGTAGATACCGGTGGTCTGCCAGAGCTCCAGCAGGGAATTAGCGAAATTCTTCCCTTTCCCCCTTAACCGATCTGTACCAGAGCGGTACCGGCTTTCACCTGATCGCCCTGGTTCACCATGATGGCCCTGATGGTACCGCTTGCAGTTGCGGATATCGGAGTTTCCATCTTCATGGCCTCGAGAACCATCACTTCATCACCTTCGGCAACGACGTCGCCCACTGCTACGAGTATGCGGAGCACCAGGCCGGGCATCGGAGCCGAAATGGTGGTGGTGCCTGCACCGGCAGGGGTCGGAGCCGCGGGTACGGGTGCGGGAGCTGCGGGTGCCGGGGCGGCGACAGGTGCCGGTACCGCGACTGCCGCGGCATCGATTCCGGCTTTCACATCGATATCGTAGGTGAGGCCGTTAACAGTGGCCTTACCGCCGTCAATCTTTACGCCGTATGCCCGGCCGTTCACGGTGACGGTGACGCCTTCAGCAGCGGCTGCGGGAGCGGCCGCTTCCATGTTCTTGCGGACGTTGGGCTTGGCTTCGCCCTTGAGGAACTGAATGCCCTTGTCCAGACATGCGGCGGCAATGAAGATGTTCTCGTCGCACAAGTCGGTGATGCCGTTATCGGTGAGCAATTTCCTGGCCGCTTCGACGCCCAGCTTGGGGTTCTCGTCGTTGATGTCCA
>JAUVIY010000299.1 GCA_030592625.1 Spirochaeta sp.
CAGCCATCAGGCAAACCTCGTTCGCGTATCTTCAACACAAGCCCCCTGTTTACAGTATAATGTAATTCATGAAGAAGACCGTCTCCATTATTTACACCGTCTTCGTCGTCGTTGCATTGCTTTGTGTCATTGCTTTCTTCGGCTGGAAGACCTATCAATCACGTGCCCTGCGGATTTCAGATTTCGTAGCACGAACAGATGAATATACCCACCGCTTGTCCGAGTCCCTTTCGGACTACAGAGATGTGGATACTGAAGTAGCCCTAGCTGAAAAGCTCATGGCGGACGACCCTGCGCTGATCGCAATACAGGTTTACTCTCATGATGATGGCCTGAGACTGAGCGTCGTCAAACCGGTTGCCGGTGAATTCTCCAGAACACCAATTGCGGATTCCGACAGATTCGATGGTTTCCCGGCTGGTATACGATACCACAAGGTAAACAAGTCCATGCGTGTGGCAGATATGCAGGGCCTTGAAGTCACTTTCGTATCAGCGATCCTGTCCGGTGCGGAAATACGTAACAACCTGATGATCATTCTCATTACAGTCCTGGGACTCTTTGCCATCACGCTGGTCCTTATACTAATAAAACCCAGGGAACAGAGCATTGAAGCGGAAGAGGATGAGACGTCCGATTATCAGTCCGATGATATTATGGATGATACATCGGCCTTCGTCGGCAACGATGACGATTTCAATCTTCCCGACTTCGACCAGGCCGATCGTATTGATGAAAACGATCTGCTGCAAAGTAGTCCCGAATTCGGCGAATCAATGCTGATGGAAGACGACTTCAGTTTACCCGATCTGGATGATATGCCGAGCGATACTGCTGGAATTATATCCATGCCGGGAAATGAGATGATCAGCCGACTCGAACTCGAGTTGGAACGGGCGGCTTCATTTAATCAGGATCTGTCTCTGCTGGTTTTCAACGGTAAATCGAATGCGGAAGAACATATCCGTAGTTCATATACGTATAAGGACCTTGTTTTTGTCCTGGATAATGGAGAGGTTGCCGTCATTGAAATCAACAAAGACCTCGATACATCCCTATCCATGACGGAAGAATTCATTCGGGACCGTATCGACAAGACCGGAAGCCGTGGTATGAGAGCCGGAATCGCATCACGAAACGGCAGACTCATCAGCGCGGAACGCCTTTTCAATGAAGCTGAAAATGCATTGCGAAAGACTGATGAAACGAAAAACATCGTCGCATTCCGCTCGGATCCGGAAAAATACAGAGAGTACCTTAAAAGTCAGGAGAACTGACTTCATACAACCCGGGACACCTTGCTACTCACTCGGAGGTGAGGATATTATCCTTCAAGAATGACCCGGCGCGGCCCACTGTGTCCCGTATTCATCATGAGCATTCTGCTGTTCATAATGTCCTGCGGTTCAGATAAAAAAATACCCCCCTCGCTTTCTCATGACGATGACATGATAGAACTGTTGGAAATCGCCTATCGGTCCGTTTCGGATTCTGCAATGCGATTTGCTGCCCTTGAACCGGTTATCGCCCGTTCAAGAAACGCTGGGGAATTCGACTGGCTCGGTGCGCTTCTTGGAGAATTTCTGATAGCTCATCCCAATGATCCTTACGGCGCATACTACCTGATGGCAATGGCGGAAGGGGCCCGGGAGTCAGGGTCGGAAGAACTCGCCCTGGATTACTTGAGGCGTCTTATTAAGAATTATCCGGATCTGGAAATCCGGGATCAGTCACTCCACCTCCTTGCCATGGGAGAAATTGCTAATAAAACCCCCGATCCAAGAGAAGCTATCGCCATGCGTCTTGAAATGCAACGGCATTACTCCGACCGAATAAATCCGGGCCGTAATCTCTATGCCCTGGCCGAAGAGTACGGAAAGATCGGGAAATGGGAAGCTATGTATCAGGCTTACGAAAACTATCTGGAATATCCAGACACGGTTATAATTGGAGTTCCCGATGCCAGAAGCAGGGTCAGGTCGGATCTGTTATTTCACAACAGCAGCAAATCCTGGACGATGGAAAACCTTGACGATCTGGTCGCTACAGTAAAATACGCCATCAGGGCTCAGGATGCAGCCCTGCTCACCAGATACCAGGCCGATGATTTTTTTCTGATGAACTGGAGCCAGGAAACATCAGATTCCTTCACTCATATACCGATGACTCTCGGATCCTTTCTGAAAAGCAGTATCAGATACCGTTCGGATCTGGAAAGTTTTTCAAACGATCGAGAAGCTTATCTGTGGACTGCCGGTTGGTCGTGGAAAATCCCCACATGGTATCTATACTTCCGCCGGATCGACTATCCGGCCAATCCTGAAATAAACGGTAGATGGGAATGGGCAGGAATATACTTCGGCGAACGGCTCTGATTCCCAAACGAACGAGAGGAAAACAGCAGTTTCGCAAAGCGAAATTGCGAGCAGTCGCCGGCGGCGACTCCGGGTCCAGGGCTCTGACCTGGGGTATGATACCTTTCATTACTCTCATTTTCCTGCTTGCGGCAGGAACATCATCCTCATGGACCTTCGCCGATTCGGTTCCCCTGGAGCCGAAGGTAACGACCGGGCTCACCAATTTCTCTTACAAGCCTCCATTCCGACCGTCCAGGCAGAATCATGCAACCGGAAAGGCATGGTCGGTAGATTTCGATTCTGCAATAAAATCCCGTCCGGAATTGATCTACTGGATCGGCCAATGGAACTCTTCCGAGGGGCAGATTAAGCTCCTGACAACTTTCAGCAGGGTATTTGAGTTCAGGATTTCCGTCGATGCAATAATCAGGGAATCAGGACTCCCATGGGAACTCATCGCTATCCCTGTCGTCGAATCCAACTGGAGAATCGAAGCCGTCTCTTCTTCAGGCGCAGCAGGACCCTGGCAATTTCTGGAATCAAGCGCACGGGGACGCAATCTTATCATCGATACCTGGAGAGATGAACGAAGGGATGTATGGCGCGCTACTGAAGCTGCAATGAAAGAACTGGATTTTTACAACCGCCTCTATTCCGACTGGCTGTTGGCTGTCGCTTCTTATAATGCCGGCCCTACCCGGGTCCGGCGGCTCCGGGAAGAGAGCGGGTTGAGCGGCTATTGGGACCTCCTGGATGAGGGTATCCTGCCTCCTGAAACCCGGAATTATGTCCCCCAGGTTATTGCAGTGGCATATATAACCGCCCATTCCGGAAGATTCGGTTTGCCCATCAGTTGGGATATGCCGACCAGGTGGGCCAGAATACCCCTGAATCGTTCGATACATCTGGAGAAACTCATTGAAGCAACAGGTGCCGATGCCGAACTGCTACGCATAGCGAACAGGGAACTGCTTTATCCCGTTACACCTCCTCCTACCATGCCCTACTCCCTCAAGGTTCCAATAGATGATGTCGAGGTGACAGTCAAATGGCTGGAGTCCCTTGAATACAATGGTGCTCCTGAAAGGTTCTGGCGTTACTCGGTCCGAAGCGGAGATACTCTGTCTGAAATCGCCCGCAGATCCGGCATTTCATTGTCTGAGCTGCTGAGTTATAATAGCCATGTTCGCGGCGAAATACTCAGAATCGGCGAGCGCTTGTATCTTCCCGGTGATCATACGATGCCCGAAGGGGCGGAGAAGGACGAACTTCCTGACTGGAACGGCCGATACCATGTCAAACCAGGGGATTCGTTCTGGTCTATCGCCAGGATCTTCGGAGTCGCACCTGAAAGACTTGCTGAGGCTAACCATCGTCCCCTGAGCGGTGTATTACTGGCCGGCAGCGTATTGCGTGTTCCC
>JAUVIY010000221.1 GCA_030592625.1 Spirochaeta sp.
AAAGAGCGAGATTTTCACGGTTCAGAATGGAAACCGGAAAATACCCCCGGCTATTCAGTCACATCTTGTGGAAAACAGGATCGCCTTCGAAGCGGTGAACACGAATGAGTATCGGCTGAACATGTATTACCCCGACGACTTGATTGCCCTCTATCAGAGAGCCGTCAGGGACCGGGCCCAGACGGTATTCCTCAGTACTGATCTCTATATTCATAGTCTGCATCTGGTATTCGACCGTTACCTCACGGATATGGAGGAGTCCCGGTTTTTTCCAAAACTGAAGGATCTCACTGAGAGCTTCCGGGAGAAAACGGCAGCTCTGCAGGCCGCGGACGACGGGAATTCTCCCCGATACACCGAAACATTGGCATTGACGAAAACATATTTCGACGTGGCTTCGATGCTCCTTGCCATGGCGCCTGAGAGGGTTAAAAACCCAGATTCGGGTATAATCGAATATAAAATGACTGATCCCGGCGTTGTGGTTGCATCTTATTCCGAGGACGTCAAGGCCGAAGTGTTTCTGATACTCGATGAGGGCGGTTTCGCCGAATCGCCGAATTTCAAGTACTTAGAAGATTACAGTCAGTTCAAGCCCCGGGGTCATTACACGAAGAATCCTGTCCTGGAATCTTATTTCCGGGCCATGATGTGGTATGGCCGCCTCCATTTTGTGATGGGCGGGTCCGGGGATAGTAACGCCCTGTTATTGACCCCTGCAGCCTTGCTGATCAACCGGATCGCCACGGATGACACTTCCCTGATGGATTCCTGGCGGGAACTCTTCGACCCCATAACTTATCTCATCGGCATCTCCGATGATTTGAATTTCGATGATATTGTGCCGGTGATGGACCTGGTGAACTGGGATGATTTCCCCGGCTGGGTGGCAGAGGACGAGAATGTGACTGCCTATCTCGATAAAGCGGGAAAGATTCTTCGGGGTCCACGGATTGCCGGCAATTCCGTTTTTCTCGCTCCATCCGAGGATAATCTTGAACCATTACCGGGTTACCGGCTTTTCGGACAGCGCTTCACCTTCGACTCGTTCATTCATCACCTTCTTTCCGCCCCGCGAATGATGACGGCAAAGAACAGCAGGGACCGGGTGTCCGGCCTGGAAATTATGGCCGTCCTGGGAAGTCAACGGGCCTATGAACTCCTTGAACCGGAGTTCCCGCTGTATGACGGCCGCATGAAGGAAACGATTGATTCTCTGCGGGAATATACGGCGGCGGACAATCCCGAAGTCCTGAAAGGGACGTTTTACGGCAAATACCTTACTCTTCTGGGCGATATTGCCGCTTTTGAACAGGGTGCCGGATTTTACTTCACCCATAAACCGGCGTGGAATACCAAAGCCCTGCTCACGTCTCACGCGGCCTGGGCGGAGCTGAGGCACGATACGATTCTCTATGTCAAACAGGCTTATGGGGAAAAGGCCGGCGGCGGGGATATGGAGCCCACATACAGAACGGTTCCCTATCAGCGGCCCATCCATTATATCGAGCCCAACGGTTCCTTCTTCCAGTCGATGGAGAGCCTGTTGGAAGACATGGTGACCAGGCTCGATAAGTACGATCTGATGCCCGCGGAATGGTATGAGAAGTATATCTCCCTGCTGGATCTGACCCGGGACAGCCGAACCATCGTGGAGAAGGAAATCCGGGACCGGCCGATCGATCCCCGGATGAATGAATTCATCATCGAAGTGCCGAATAAACTCGCCAGGATTATCCTGCCGCCAGGCAGCAGCCCGGCGACGTATGCCGACAATCCGGATGATCTGAAAATGGCCCTGGTGGCCGATGTCTTCACCAATGCCGAGCAGGGGACTGTACTCGAGCTTGCCACGGGAATTCCCTACCGCATGCATGTGGCCCTTGTGGACGGCCATGGGGGGCGGAGAATCGCGACGGCCTATACCTTCAGCTACTATGAATTCTATAACCCGATGACCGAACGTCTGAACGATGACGAGTGGAAGGCCCGGGTTTACGAACCGGAGGCGGATCTGACGAAATACCTGCCTCCCTGGGCACCGGAAGTGTTTTGACGCGAGCAGCGGCGACAATCGCCGGTTTGCTGTTATCGGTTTCCTGTTTGTCCTGTCAACGTGATGTTTCCGGGACGATGCAGTCGAGTGAGGTTTCCTATTCTCACGAAGCCCATCCGACCGCGCTGTCCCTGTCGCCTGAACTTATGGATGTTCTGTTTCCCGAGGGATTTCCGTCCGGGGATTCAGGTGCCGGAACGCCTTTATCGGTATCGTCGCCCCGCCCGGTGGGCGGGACAGTCAGCCATCATCTCCTGGCGGCCGATGAGATAGACCGATGGTTCCGAAATCTGGTTGCTTATGGTGATATCGATACCTTCATTATCATTTCCCCGGCTCATTGGACCTTGGATGGGTCGGTGCTGAAAATTACAGACCTGCCCTGGGATGCCGGATTTGCCATGATGGACTGTGATTCCGACACAGCGGTATTCCTGTCCGAATCGGCGCCCCTGGGATATGAGCCTGAAGCCTTTCACATGGAGCACGGGATTGACAGTCTGATTCCCTATATCGCCGCCTACTTTCCCGAAAGTCGCGTGGTCCCGATTCTGCAGAGAGAAGAAAATATTGATACTGCCGGACTCGGGGAATTGGCGACAGCCATACGCAAGCTCGTAGTTTCCAATCCCCGGACTCGATACTTTCTCATGGTTTCAGCGGATTTCTCCCACCATGCGGGGATTGAAGTCACCGCAGAGCGGGATGCCCGAACCGAAGCGGCTCTGCCGGTTCTCTCCCGGGATCAGCTGCCGCATCTGTATTCCGATAACAGGGGGGGGCTATTGGTGCTGTCGGATATCCTGGAAGACGGACCGGAGGATTACCGGCTTATCGGGCACACGAATTCATACCGGATTTCCGGTATGGATGAGGACGACATCACGAGTTATTTTTTTACCCTCTACTGGTGATGGAGAGGCGCCTGTGCCCATATGGTTGGCGCCCTCAGGAGTTCGGCGGCGGGATCCGACCATGCCGTCGGGGGCAGTCCCGCCTTAAGCGACAGGACCGTCAGAAACGCATTACCGTCAAGGTTTCGCTGAACGGCGATAGGGGCCTGCAGTATTGCCTGCCGACCGTCCAGGCGTATGAATACGGTGTGAAAACCCGGTATGAAATCATCGGGTTCAGACATCAGGATAAGCTTACCGATTACCGCGACTTCCAGGATAACGTCTTTTTCATCAGGGGACAGGGGCGGGTATCGGGGATCGGTGAAGGCCGCATTCCGGGCCACCACGGCGATCCAGGGTTCCGGGCCGTCCACCCCCCTGTAGAAGGTGAAGCATCCCCGTTCCTCCTCCTCTGTCCACAGCCGTACGAAGAGACCTACCTCGCTGATCCCCGCCGGTATCATTTCATCCCTTTCGGGCAGGGGGTTGTCGAAACCTTCCATAATCACCAAACGGGCCTCGTCAAGGAGTGTTTCGGGGTGAAGGGACAGTGCGGCGGCCCGGGCAAGGAGGGCTTCTTCCTCTCCCGGGCCGCAACCGACTGCCAGGAGAATGAGTAAAGTGCCGACCAGTCGTCTTCCCGTTCGGGAGGAGAGGGCGCCGATTCCCCTCTCATGGAGTTCTAAGCTTTTCAATTACCGGTCCATTATAGTGGAAAGGCTTGAAGCTGAGGACGCCAGAGGTCATTATCCACCCATGGCTTCGACAAGTTTTGATTTCGATACTCGTATCGATCGGCGGGACAGCTCCAGTTACAAATGGGATTTCGGCAAGCGCATCATCGGCCGGGAAGGCCTGCTTCCCTTCTGGGTGGCGGATATGGACTTTCCTGCGGCACCAACGATTCTCGAGGCCCTGAACGAACGCATGGTACATGGTGTCTTCGGCTACACGGCCCGGCCGGAATCTCTGGACGAGGCCCTTGTCAACTGGTATTCACGACATCACGGTTGGGACATCGACGGTACACATATTCTCGAGGCTCCCGGAATTGTGCCCTTTATCCACATGTTCGTCCGTGAATTCACCAAACCCGGCGATTCGGTGATTATTCAGGAGCCGGTCTATTATCCGTTCAGGCTGGCGATAGAGAACAACGGCCGTAAGGTGGCGGTGAACAGGCTCCTTCGGGACGATACCGGTCTTTGGACCATGGACCTCGACGGTCTATCCAATATTATCGATGAGAGCGGTGCGACAACGCTTATTTTCTGCAGTCCTCACAATCCTGTGGGTCGGGTATGGACGGAGGATGAACTTTTGAATCTTGCTGATCTCTGCCGCCGTAAAGCTGTGACTGTGGTGAGCGACGAGATTCATGCCGACCTGGTTCATCCGGGATACCGCCACATTCCCTGGCTCTCGCTCCCCGAAGAGCGCCTTCCGCCGTCGATGGCCCTGCTGTCCGCAACGAAAACCTTCAACATACCCGGACTCACCACGGCCTATGCGATTGTGCCCGATCCGGATCTGCGTCGTCGGACTCAGGCCATGTTTATATCACTGGGACTCGGGTATGGAAGCTCCTCTCCCCTGTCATACACCGCCGCTGAAGCGGCCTGGCGGGATGGTGAGACGTGGCTGGACGCCCTGCTCTGCTATCTCGGTGAGAACGATAGGTTGTTGAGACGAATGCTGGGGGAACTGCTGCCCGGGGTTCATATCGCCGAACTTGAAGGTACTTATCTGGAATGGCTCTATCTTGGAAACCTCAGGCTTAGTGATGATGAGGTTTGGGACAAGCTTCTCGATGCCGGGGTCTGGCTCAGCCGGGGGATACAGTTCGGCCAGGGAGGAGAAGGGCACATGAGAATGAATATTGCCTGCCCGAGAGCTCAGCTTGAGGA
>JAUVIY010000248.1 GCA_030592625.1 Spirochaeta sp.
ATCCTGAAATCAGGATTACGGTAGATCAGGCTCGTTTGGCCGAATTCAACCTGACAGTCGACAATCTTGTTCAGGCTGTCAATATGCGTCATAAGGATACTCCCGCAGGTGATGCCATTCTGGATGGCGTGCACTACTATATTCGAGTCCTGGCTTCTTACGGCGATGTGGATGAACTGCGGAAAACCCTCATACCTCTCCCCGGCGGAGATGTCAGATTTCTCAAGGACCTTGCCCTGGTAGAGGAGACCTACAGACCGACGACCAATTACTCCAGACGATCGGTTAATCTGGGGGAGGAAAATGCGGCCATGAAAGCCGCCATAACCATTTCACTCTACAGGGACGGCGGAACGGATATCATCGGTCCGAGCATCGCTGTCAAGGCTGTTATCGGCGTTTCGGTAAGCGGCAGATTTCCGGAAGGACTGGATATACAGGTTCTTCAGGATGATGCTGTATCCGTTCAGGAAGACCTCGATAATGTGTTGGGAAATGCCATATCGGGTCTTCTTATCGTGGTTATAGTTCTTTACCTTTTCCTGGGATTTCGGGAAGCATTTATTGCCGCCATGATTATTCCCTTTTCCCTGTTCTTTTCTTTCATTGCACTCAATCTCGCGGGTATGACCTTTAACACGATGACTCTTCTGGCAATGATTATCGCTCTGGGACTGCTGGTTGATAATGCGATTGTCGTCGTTGAAAATGTCAACAATTTCAGGTTGAAGGGTCTGTCCCGCATTCAAGCCGCCAGGCAGGGAACGGCGGAAGTCGCGCCCGCCATTCTTGCTGCGACGTTAACGACAATGGCCGCTTTTATCCCCCTGGCTTTCATGGAAGGCCGGATAGGACTTATCATCAGCGTCATTCCCATCACCATTATCTTTATCGTCGGAGCTTCGCTCCTGATAGCCCTGAGTGTCACACCCACTCTCACATCACGCCTTCTGCCTCAAACAACAGGTACGCCGATAATCCGGAAATTCTCCTTTACCCGGGAAATCACTGAAGCCCTGGTAATCACCGTTCTGGTGATTGTCGCGTTTTCCATAGATGGACGACCCGGTTTACTTTCTCTGCTGATGGCGCTTCTGATGGCAGGCTTCCTTGCCATCAGAATCATCGGCAGATATAAAAAGGTGGACGGGTTCGAAAAGTCATGTACTCACCGGCAAAGCCGGTGGCTTGAGGAAGCCCCCTTAAAGGGGGCTGTATTAGATATCTAATTCATCATCAAAATTTAAATCACCTTGTAAATGTTGATCTAATTTTTCCTGATTTCGAATATATTCACGTATCATTTTCTCATCCAGACCTACTGTGCTTACACAATATCCTCTAACCCAGAAATGTAAATTCGTGAATCCTTTTCTGCGACCCAATAGCTCCCTGTGGATTCTAATCGCACTTTTCCCTTTCAAATATCCGATTATCATCGACACGCTGTACTTTGGTGGAACTGATAAACACAGATGAATATGGTCTATCATTGCATGGCCTTCTAAAATCTCAATTCCTTTATGTCGGCATAATTCTCTGAGAATATCACCAATCCGCTTTCTCCTCTTTCCATATATGACCTTTTGCCTATATTTGGGCACAAAGACAATATGATACTTACACTCCCATTTTGTATGTGCTAAACTTCTCCAATCTTTCAAGAGTACTCCTTGTTTAGCCCCAAGGGACTTCCTCAAGGAGTACTTTATTTTGCTCTACGCACTCGGCATAGCCTTTTCAAGTCTCACCGGCAAAGCCGGTGGTTTACCTTTTATAATTAGATGACAGTCAATAGCTTGAGATAAAACACTCCCGTCGGCACGAACGCCGATGAGCCCATCCGATGTGTTGTCAAAATCGACAATGCCGATCAGCTGCCCGAACCGGCCGAATTGATCCGTGAGGACCGGGATCGATGACATCGGTTCTTGATGCAGGCGCTGGAATCGAGATTGTACTCAACAGATCCCGGTCAATTGAAATATCTTCAGTATTGGAAGTGTCCAGAAAAGTTTATTCCACGGATTTATATAAAGCTGAAGTGACTGACACCTTGTGGAAATATCTTTGCGCCGGACAAATCAGCAAGAACGATGCTGCAGACGCGTTACGCCTGGCCCTGGATCTGGTTGATGAGTTTTCTGATTCTGCAGATTTTGCAAATGAAGTCCTGAATGAATCGGTTCGTATGAATCACTCAACATATGACATTTTCTATTTGGTCCTGGCTCGTAGAACAAGTTCAACACTCCTCACACTGGATAAAAAGCTGAGTGGAATTGCGTCCCGGGAAGGGATAGATATTATTCCTTAAAGCCAGGAGTGCAATTTGCGCTTGTCAATCGCATTTCACACCCCCGGCAGCACGAACGCGCCGATATCAAGCTTCAAGCCAAAGAAATCACCATTTTCAGCGAGTTCGCACCGAATAATTGATTTTACCGGGGAAATACCGATAATAGGAACGTACACACCGATTGGAGGCCCCATGGAAAGAACAGTAATTACCGATACAGGCCTTCTCGGTCAGATTATCAGGCAGGAACGCCGGGGGCAGCACTTCACCCAGCAGGATCTGGCGGACACAGCCGGAGTGAGTGTGAGGTTCCTGGGAGACCTGGAACGGGGTAAAAACAGCTGCGAGATCGGTAAGGTTCTTTCTGTCCTCCAGGTTCTGGGGATTTCACTTCATCCGCGCTTCCCGGGGGATGAAACGTGAGTATCACACTTGCCGTCCTGTACCGGGACTGGGATGTCGGCCGCATCATCACCGATGACGACGGGCGCATGACCTTTGAATATTCGGACACATGGCGGGATTTCCCTGAGGGTTTTGCCCTGTCCGCCAGCCTCCCGCTGGAGGGAGACTGGATCCGGGGCCGGGAAGACCACCGATGGTTTGCCAATCTCCTGCCTGAGGGGCCGGCCCGGGAAGCCCTTGGCCGGAGTCTGGGTATTGGTATCGACAATGACGGGGCGTTCCTGGAACGTATCGGAGGCGACTGCGCCGGTGCAATCCGGATAATCCCGGAGGGTCAGGAAAACAAAGAAGAGTACGGATACCAGCCTGTGTCATCCGAAAACCTGAGACAGCTGACCGAAAGCCGAATCCCCTTTCGAAAGGCTGCAGGGATGGGACTCATCCGGCTATCCCTGGCCGGTGCTCAGGAGAAGTGGCCGGTAAAATGGGATGGAGAGCGGATATTCCTTCCCGTCGGAGGAGCTCCAAGCACCCACATCATAAAATTCCCGGGGCCGGGATTCCCCGGTCTGGCATTCAACGAGGCTTTCACCACCCGCCTCGCCGGACTCTGTGAACTCCCGGTGACAGATGCCCAACCATTTAGTGACTGGATTATAGTACCCCGTTACGATCGAATTATCGAAGATAAGGGGATACGGCGGATTCATCAGGAAGATTTCTGCCAGGCACTGGGACTCTCATCCCACACCAAATACCAGTCCGAAGGAGGCCCGTCCCTCGCTGACTGTGCCCAGCTCATCCGGCATCGCCATGAGCGGCCGGCCGTCGATCTCCAGCTTCTGGTCCGCTGGCAAATCTTCAACGTCCTTGCGGGGAATGCCGATGGACATGCCAAGAATATTTCTCGCCTTCTCGACACGCCAGGGGGACGCATGGCGCCCTTCTACGATCTAGTGTGTACCGCCGCCTTTGAGGGAATCTCTACCCTGCTCGCCATGCGGGTGGGGAATCAGGACAAGCCCGGGCACATACATCGCGCCGACTGGTCTGCCATGGCCGAGTCATCAGGAATCCATCCCCGATTGGTCTTCCGGGAGATTGAGAAAATAAGCTCAACGATCACAAATACTCTGGATGAAACCGCTCATTCGGCCATCATCGAATGGGGCCAGGACGCCAATGAGCCCATCCGGCGGGTCGTCAAAATCATCAACAC
Source organism: Spirochaeta sp. (assembly GCA_030592625.1). Classification (GTDB taxonomy): domain Bacteria; phylum Spirochaetota; class Spirochaetia; order DSM-2461; family DSM-2461; genus UBA2779. The sequence goes on from JAUVIY010000248.1 coordinate 3,924, forward strand.
CCGGCTTAGACGAATCACCACCTTACTGACCTCCTGACGGTCGCTCTCGCATTCAGAGGAGACGGCTTATGTTTTTGTCAATTGGGTATCTACCTCACCCCGCTTCATGCAAAGGATATGTATTCCCACTCATACAATGGATTTCTGGAGTATCCGGTTGAGTAGAAACGATTTACAGATTCGAAATGCTCTAACCCAACAACGCCAGAAGATCCTGCTTATCATCACTGATAATAACGGTATCCAGTGCCGAATCCAGCAATCCCGGCGATTGTACATCTCGAATCCGGTCTTTCTCATCCTCAGTCAAACCGTATTTCAAATCCAACTGCCTGATGAGTACTTCGTGCTTTTCATTCAATTCGCCCTGCTCGATTCCCTCTCTCAACCATTTCTGAGTTAATTTTTCTGCGGTTTCAGCAAGCATTTGACTGCTACCTCCCTTCTCCGGAATATCAATACCCAATTCAGACTCTTTAAAAGGAAACATTCTGGAAAACCACATCGTGAACATACGGAGGTCTTCAATATGCTCTCTTTTCAGGCATTCAGCCACACGCCCGACATTTTC
>JAUVIY010000375.1 GCA_030592625.1 Spirochaeta sp.
CCTCTATCTGGTCGAGGGCCTTCAGGTACATTTCCTGAAGTTGGTCTTGATTGCTCTCCTGAGCGAAGGCATCCGATTCGGGCATGTTTTCTCCTGGAAATTTTGGTATTTATAGATAGGCTTTGATCAACCCGCTCACTTTCTCATAAACCTCATCTAAGGTCAAGGTGGACGTATCCAATACCACGGCATCATCGGCTATCAGAAGTGAGCCCTCTTTTTTGTTTCTATCGCGATGATCCCTTTCTCGAACCGAGGCCTCTATTTCTTCCAGACTCTGCGAGCTGGTACCCTGTTCGAAGCGTCTTCGAGCCCGAACGGCCGGGTCGGCTTCGAGGTATATTTTAACCTCTGCATCGGGGAAAACAACAGTTGTCATATCCCGACCTTCAGCCACAAGGCTGATAGATCCCGCAACGCGCCTGAGGTGCCGATTCACGATATGCCTGACGGGAATGATTGTGGAAATAATGGAAGACCATTGATCCACCTGGTCGGTCCTCAGACAATCCTCGACGTCAATACCGTCAAGATGCAGACGGCCTCCGATAATATCGAGTTCCGCCGATTCAGCAGCTGTGATTACCGCATTCTCATCGCGGGCATTCACACCCGCATCTAGCACCTTAACCGCTATGGCTCTGTAGAAAGCTCCGGAAGTCAGATTAAAAAATCCGAATGTATCGGCAACCCAGATGGCCACAGTACTCTTGCCGACACCGGCCGGTCCGTCAATTGCGACGACCATGTTTTCCCCTGCTCTGTGGTCGTTGGTGCTCTCCGGATTTTTTTTTAAAGGTAGTCCCGTCCATCAAGGCTTTGATTTCGCTAGTCCTGAGATTCCGAAAGTGCCCGGATATGATTCCCTTGAGATGAACAGGTCCTATCCGCACCCTGTGGACCTTTTTAATACTGACTGAAACCGACAGGAACACGCGCCGCAATTCACGGTTTTTACCTTCGGTCAGAACAATACTGGCTGTTCTGGGGCCCATCAGCACCGCTTCTGAGGCTTTATAACGAATCCCTTCTACGGTTATCCCTTTCAGAAAGCGAGACATCAGTTCCTCGGGTATCTCGCTTTTTGTGGTGACGATATATTCCTTCTCAATTTTTCTGGATGGATGTGTGAGTGCTCTGGCAAAGTCGCCGTCATTAGTAAAGAAAATCAGACCGCTGGTCATGTAGTCTAATCTGCCGACATGGAATATCCGCTCCTTCACAACAACATCAAGAAGGCTCTTAGCCAGGGGCCTGCCATCAGGATCATCGTCGGAGCAGAGGAAACCTGCTGGTTTATGTAGAGCAATGTAAATTTTACGTTTCTCATCCCTGACAGGACGCCCGTCAAACATCACCTCATCTTCGGGAATCACTTTTGTACCTGGAGTGATGACAACCTGTCCGTTTACTTTCACCCTCCCTTCGGCTATGAACGTTTCACATCTCCTGCGGGATGCGATACCGGCACGGGCAAGACGGAGTTGGAGTCGTATGGCTTCAGGATGGTCCATTGAGTGCAAACCTCTTCTCGTCGAGTTCGTCAAGTTTGGGAAGTTCCGCGATGCTTTCCAGGCGGAATATCTTCAGAAAATCTTTTGTTGTTCCGTAAAGCACCGGTCGTCCCGGTGTATCCTTCCGGCCGACTTCTTTTATCAGATTCTTATCCCTAAGGGCGCGAACCATGCCTTCAGCGCCTACACCCCTGATATTTTCAATTTCCATTCTTGTCAGTGGCTGTGAGTAGGCAATTATGGACAGGGTTTCAAGTGCGGCCCGGGAAAGGCGGTCTTCCCTCTGCTTCCCGTACCGTTCCTTCAGGACATTCCACAATCGTTCCTTCGGCGCGAATGCCCAACCTCCTGCAATACGAACCGGCTCGATGCCATGCTCCACCCCGTCATACCGTGAAACCAAGGTTTCCAATGATTCATTAACCACAACCCGGCTCAAGCCGGTAATCTTTGAGATGCTTACCTCGTCCACCGGTTCAACTTCAAGCAGAAGGACAGCTTCGACGATAGCGGCTTCTTCAGAAAAATCCATGGCCTTATCTAATTCAGCCTTCATATCTTGCCTTCTCTTCCATTTTCGATTGTGAAACCGTGATTCGGATATCACCGAACAGCCTGTTCTGAAAAACATCGATGACTCCTATTTTCACTAGCTCCAGAACGGCAAGAAAGGCGCTGACGACTTCCATAAGAGATCCAGGATTCACGAGAATATCATCGAAGTTGAATTCCTTTCGGTCTTCAAGAAACTCATTTATCAGGGTGATTTTCTCGTTGATTGAAACTTCTTCCCAGAGACTGATGACTTTTTCGCCTCCAAGTCCCTTCATAACCTTGCTGAAACTCTTGAGAAGATCCCATGTATCAACTTTATCCCATAACTTACCCTCATCGGGGAACGGAAGTATTGCCTGGGTTTGCTTTCTTTCGACAATCCAATCTGCCCGGGCCTCTCTCTCGGCCATCAGATCTGTGAGCTTACGGTATTTTTCATACTCGATGAGACGCTGTACCAGTTCCTGCCTGGGATCCTCAAGTTCGTCCTCCAGGTCAACTTCCACCGGGAGCAGCATCCGGGACTTGATGTATAACAGCGTCGCGGCAATCAGGTAGAATTCGGAAACATCATCCAGATCAATACCCGAAGCGTATTTAAGGAATTCGAGGTACTGTTCCGTTATTTCCGATATGGGAATGTCATAAATACTGACCTCATTCTTGCGAATGAGGAAAAGGAGCAGATCCAGCGGCCCTTCAAAGTGATCCAG
>JAUVIY010000139.1 GCA_030592625.1 Spirochaeta sp.
CTGATTCCCAAACGAACCGAGAGGAGTGAACTTGTTCATTCTGTCGGGATCGTTCCTCGGCTCTCGCCTCCGGTACGACCCTTGATCCGAGGGAGTGCAGGGAAAGCAAGGTTTCCGTAGTACCGCGGCTTGCCGCGGAAGGGAGCCGCCAGCGGCGACTCCTGGTCCAGGGCTCTGCCCTGGTATTACGGATACCTTTCATTTTAGTCAGACCCGATTCCGAAACAGGGCGATGGCCAGGAGTATGGAATTGTATTTTTCTTCGGAGGTATCGCTACGGGAGAGCAGGATAATGGGGCGGCCTGCTCCAACAATAAGTCCGCCTCCTCTCCATCCGCCGAGATATACAAGGGATTTGGCTAGTATATTGCCGGCTGAGATGTCCGGTGCCAGGAGTATATTCGCATTACCCAGGATTTTCCCCCTGTAATTCTTCAGGCGGCAGGCTTCGGGGTTCACCGCCAGATCCAGTGCCATGGGACCTTCGACGATACAACCGATGATTTCCCCCCTGTCCTGGAGACGGCTGAGGTTACCGGCATCAAGGGATTCGGGAATCTTTGGATTCTCTTTTTCCATGGCTGCAAGGACCGCCACTTTGGGAATCTCAGTGCCCAATGCCTGAAACGCCTCAACAGCGGATTCCAGGATGATTCTCTTCTGGGAGAGATTTGGACTGATATTCATGCCGCCGTCGGTAATGCCCAGAATGTGTCCATCGGGAGCTTCCATCACCGCAAGATGGGAGAGCAGTTTACCTCTGGAGAACACCGTTTTGTCCGACAGGACGGCTTTAAGCAGCACGGCGGTGGAAACCTTTCCCTTCATGAGAAGATCGGCTTGTCCGTCCCGAACGGCTTCCATCGCCTTCAGGGCGGACTCCTCTTCGCCGTCGGCTTCGATGATGGTAAAACACTCCATTCCGGCGCGTTCCGCTCCTTCCAGGGCGGCTTTTCTCTGCCCCACCAGCAGGGCTTCTGTAATTCCCAGTTTTTCTGATAGCCTGAGTGATGAGAAAATCTCATCCCCGGCTGCCCCTGCCACAGCGACACGGACCCGGGGACCATCTCTCAAATCGGATTCAAGTTTGCGGAAAAACATCAGCGGGCCAGTCCTCGTGTATCAATTCTTTGTCTAGATTATACGCTTGAAAGCCGTAGGGCAAACATCTGTAAATTATGAAAAGGGTGGGACTCGATTTTTCTAGCTATTATTGCTAGAAACAATTATAGGCGACTTCTGATTCTGTTTTCCGGAGTGATGACATGAAAGGTTTTTTCCAGTTATTGAATCTTATCGGTGGTATCGGTGTGTTCCTCGTGGGCATGCGCATTATGAGCGACGGGATTCAGAATCGGGCGGGAAATCGTCTGAAATCGGTTCTCCATACCATGACGGAGAATCGTTTTACCGGCGTTCTTACCGGTGTTGGTGTGACATCCATCATACAGTCCTCTTCGGCGACGACGGTACTTCTGGTAAGTCTGGTGAACGCCGGTTTGATAACCGTGAAGCAGTCTCTCGGTGTCATTATGGGAGCTAATATCGGCACTACCCTCACCGCTTGGATTGTTTCCATCGTCGGCTTCAAATTCAAGATTGCCTCAGTGGCGCTACCGGCGATAGCCATCGCCATTCCCTTCTACTTCAGCGGTCGAACCAAGCGGCGGGAAATCGCCGACATCCTCATCGGTTTCGGACTTTTGTTCCTGGGTTTGAGCTTTATGAAGGATTCGGTACCCGATATCAAGAACAATCCCGAAGTATTGGCGTTCCTTTCCAACTGGTCTGAGATGGGTTTCGGATCGACCATTCTTTTTGTTCTGATCGGTACGCTTCTCACGGTAATCGTTCAGTCATCATCCGCCGCCATGACAATTACCATCACCATGGCCTTCAAGGGATGGATTGATTTTCCGGCGGCAGCCGCCATCATTCTGGGGGAGAACATCGGTACTACCATCACCGCTTTCCTGGCTTCGATACCGATGAACGCCACAGCCAAGAGAACGGCTCGGGCTCATATGTTATTCAATATCATCGGGGTTCTGTGGATGCTTGCGGTATTCAACCCGTTTACAAGGATGGTGGACGGTCTCGTACCAGGTGATGTCAGTAACCCGGCAAACATTCCCTTCCACCTGTCGATGTTTCATACCCTTTTCAATATCGCCAACACCCTGTTTCTCGTGGGTTTTATCGGTCCGATGAGTCATCTTGTCGAGAAGATGGTGAAGGATGATATATCGATATCCCTGAAAATCCCCTACAAACTCAAGGTTGTCCCGTGGAATATCACCGACGCCGTGGCTTCCAATCTCATCACTGTACGCCGCGATCTCGTTTCTATGGCCGGTGAGGCTTACGACATGCTCATGATGGTAATGAACGGCGCACGTAATCCAAAGGAATTCGAAAGGAGAAAAGACGAAATGATCCTGCGGGAGCAGCGGGTTGACGATATGCAGGAGCAGATGATCGGCTATCTCACAAAGTGCATCCGGCAGCCCCTCGGTCACGACCAGTCCAGGACCGTGGCCGCCCAGCATCGTATTGCCAATGAGCTGGAGTCGGTTGCCGACAGCACCTTCGGAATCGGCCTGCTGCTGAGTAAGCTTCACAATAAAGGCTGGCAGTTCCATAAACAGGGCGACGATGAGCTTATGACATATACTTCCCAGGTGCTGGACTTCCTGAAATACAACCAGGATTTTCTGGACCGCAAGCTGGAGGATTATGACATCAAAGTAGCCAATAAAATGGAGGAGGGTATCGACAAGATGCGTGATAAGCTTCGTAAGCGTTCACGACGTACCATTGAACGGGAAGAGGATGTGGATGTAAAGGGCGAACTTATCTTCATGGATATTGTCAGGCATCTGGAACATGTTTGAGACAGTTCCCTGAATGTTTCCGAGGCTATCGTGGAGATGCCAAGGACCTGATTCCCGATTGAGCGAGAGGAAAACAGCGGTTTCGCTATCAGCAGCGTACCGCAGGCAGAGCCGAGGAACGTTGCGACAAAAGCGAAATTGCGAGCAATGAACCCATTTTTTTCGCTGCTGTTGACTTCTTTTCTCATGAGTCTCATGCTGAAATCATGAGCTTCCATGGGAGGATTTTTGTGCGTCGTCTGATTCCGGCTATCATTGTTCTGCTGTTTTTTTCGGTTTCACTTCTCTTAGCTGCTGAAGAAGCGGTGGCCGAAATAATTCCGGCAAAGGTATATGTTATTCCCCTGAGGGAGGATGTCGACCGATATCTCGGCGTTTTTCTCGGCCGTTCCCTCGAAATCGCTGAGAAAGCCGGAGCCGAACTCATCATCATCGAAATCGATACCTTCGGCGGCAGGGTGGATACAGCTCTTGAAATCGCCAGTAGAATCGGCTCGGTTTCCTGGGCCAGAACAGTGGCCTACGTCCCTGCCGATAGCGGGGGACGGGGGGTGAGCTGGTCCGCCGGTGCCCTGATGGCTTTTTCCAGTTCGGAACTCTGGATGGCTCCGGGTACTTCGATGGGGGCGGCAGCCCCTGTTTATCAGACCTCCGAAGGTATGCAGGTGGCCGAGGAAAAAACCGTAAGCGCCGTCAGGGGGCAGATGGCCGCTCTGGCCGAAAAGAACGGTTATCCCATCGGTGTGGCCCTGGCCATGGTGGACGTAGATGTCGTTCTGAAGGAAATCATTATAGACGGGGTCGAATCCCTGGCGACGGCGACGGATATCGATGTGAAGGAGCGTAAAGGCGTTGATTTCGAAATCGGAAGGACCGTAAGCGACTCAGGCAAGCTTCTCACACTCACAGCAGGAGAGATGGAGCGTTACGGCGTTTCCTCCGGCACCGTATCAACCAGGGATGAACTCATTTCATCTTTCGGTTTCACGTCGGAAGACACTGTTGTCCTGGAGAAGAGCCGAGCGGATTCGATTATCACGTTTCTCACCAGTGGTGCGATGACCAGTCTCCTTCTCATCGCCGGCCTCGTAGCCCTGTATCTGGAAATTACCAGTCCCGGATTCGGGGTTCCCGGTACCATCGCCCTGATCTGTTTCGCCGTTGTTTTCGGCGCCAGCGGACTGATGGGTAATCTCGGTCCCGTAGAGATACTGATGTTCCTCATCGGCGTCGTTCTTCTGCTCCTGGAAATCTTTGTCATACCGGGGTTCGGTATCGCCGGTATCTCCGGCATTGTTCTCATATTAGGATCCTTTGTTTTCAGCCTTCAGGATTTTTACTGGCCCGAGTTCGATTGGCAATGGACTATTACCAGGAGGAACATAGGCATTGTGGGTATCGGTTTATTCGGTGGTATCATACTGATAGGAGTTCTTATGACAGCACTGCCCCGGGCGGGAATATTTGACCGTCTTGTTCTTCACGCCCCCGGAGATCCCGGCTATGCGGGGTTCTCAAGGCGCCGAAAACGTAACAAGTCGGCCTTGGATACACCTGAAACCCCCGACGAATCCGCCGTACCGGCGATTTCCGAAGGAGCGGTAGGAGTAGCCCTCACAGATCTGAGACCCGTTGGAAAAATTAGACTGGAAGCCCGAACCGTCGTCGCAGAAACCGACGGCGAGTATTACGATAAAGGCACGCAAGTTGTCGTGCTGCGGACCGATGGTGTCAAAGTCGTCGTCTCCGCCAAGGAGGAATAATGGGAATCTTAGTATTTATTCTCTATGCAGTCGCGGCCGTTCTGGCCCTCATTTTCGTTATCATCCTGATCAAGTTTTTCGGCCTGTGGCTCCGGGCCCTGGTTTCCGGGGCGAAGGTTGGTCTGGGCAGATTGATCGGTATGTGGATTCGAAAGGTGAATGCCAAGGTAATCGTCGACAGCCGCATAATGCTGGTGAAGGGGGGCATGCCCATTCATACGGATATGCTGGAAACCCATTATCTCACCGGTGGTGACGTGGTTCGGGTGTCACGTGCCCTGATAGCGGCGGCCAAGGCCAAGATAGATCTGCCCTTCGAGCGGGCGGCGGCTATCGACCTGGCAGGCCGTGATGTCCTCGATGCCGTAAAAACCAGCGTGAACCCCAAGGTAATCGACTGCCCCAATCCTGAAACCGGCAAATTAACCATCGACGCCGTGGCCAAGGACGGTATACAGCTCAAGGCCAAGGCCCGGGTGACGGTAAGGGTGAATATCGATGCCCTCATCGGCGGTGCCTCGGAGGAAACCATCATTGCCCGGGTCGGCGAAGGAATCGTTACCACGATCGGTTCTGCCGACACATACAAGGACGTCCTGGAGAATCCGGACAACATTTCCAAGAGAGTTCTGGAAAAAGGCCTGGATGCGGGTACGGCCTTCGAGATTCTATCCATCGATATTGCCGACATCGATGTCGGTTCCAACATCGGCGCCAAGCTTCAAGCCGATCAGGCCGAAGCCGACCTTCGCCGATTCCAGGCCGAAGCCGAGCAGCGCCGTGCGGCCGCCAGAGCCAGGGAACAGGAGATGCAGGCCGAGGTGCAGGAAAATCGTGCCAAGGTGGTCCTTGCAGAGGCGGAAATACCCCAGGCTATTGCCCAGTCCTTCAGGGAAGGCAACCTGGGTATCATGGACTATTACCGGCTCCGGAATCTCCAGGCCGACACCGACATGAGAAAGAGCCTGGGTGACCAGACCAGACCCAAGGGGACGGACGAGTAAATCGTGGGAGATGTACTCGAAAGCCTGTTCAGGATTATCCCTGTCGTCATTGCGATACTCTGGGTGATGCGCCGGGTTTTAAGGAAGAAATCCGGTCAGGCGAAGACAACGGCAAAGCCACTGACGAAGACAGCGGCGAAGTCTGCCGGGAAGCAGGTTGAATCGAAAATATCGGAAGGTCTTCACCGCCTGGAGAAAAAGGCGATCAAGACTGCCCGGGCTGCCAGGGAAGAGTTTCTGGGAGAACCGGTCCCGCCGTCTCCCGAGAAGATTGATAAGCGACGGATCAGTACCGGCCCGCCACCCGCGGCCATCCAGGGTAAACGGATCGTGGAAAACCTCAGCCGTCAGGAGGTCGAAAAGATCTATTCCGACACCGATTTATCGAACTCACTTGATCGCATCAAAGAACTTTCGCCTCTGGCACAGGGAATGGTCTGGTCTATCATCCTCGACGAACCGTTAGCCTTGAAAGAACCGAAGATGTAACGTCCGGTATGCTAGCCAATAACCGTGAATCGACGATACTTTAGCGGTTATGCGGCGTAGTGTGCGGGCGGAAGGCCTGCTTGTTCTCACAACACTGATCTGGGGCGGAACTTTCGCTGTCATCAAGGGAGCCCTGGATGACATCTCTCCCATGCTGCTGGTGGGAATCCGTTTTCTTCTGGCGGCGGCACTGGCATGGCCGATACTTTTGCGGGGCGCCGACTCCACCGCGGAAGTTTGTTCGCCGGTCAGGCGGCGTCTCTTCACCCCTACGGCCTGGCTCTGGGGATTCGTCATCGCACTGGGTATGCTTGCCGGATACGCGGGTCAGACCATAGGACTTAAATACACCACCGTCGCCCGTTCCGGATTCATCACCTTTTCTTTCGCCCTTTACGTTCCTTTCCTTCAGTTTCTCATTCTCGGAAAGCGTCCGGGATGGGGGAATCTTCTGGGTCTCTTCGTTGTTATATGGGGACTGTCCTTCATCATCGATCCGGCTTCAGGCCCTTTAAAACCTGGAGATTTAAGTCCCCTTCGAATCCTGTCTATGACCCGGGATATCATGGAAGGCGGGATGAACAAGGGCGATCTTTATACCCTGTTTGGTTCGGTGGGATATGCTTTTTACGTCGTACTCCTGGACAAAGCCTCACGGGTCTGTCATCCGGGAGCCTTGACGGTGATACAGATGCTCTTCTGCGGTCTGCTCGCCCTGACTCTTGTTCCTTTTTTCGAAGCTCCATTCCTGGTGATCTCCTGGCGGCTGGCAGGTGCCATGTTCTACCTCGTCGTCCTGGGCAGTGTCCTGGCGTTGGCCTTGATGAACTGGTTCCAGAGACGTCTCAC
>JAUVIY010000409.1 GCA_030592625.1 Spirochaeta sp.
AGTCAATGGTGATGAAGGGATCGTATCCGTAAACGTCCATGCCGAGGTCGACGGCTACATTGGCCACCAGCACTCCGATGGCACCCAGGCCGACGACACCGAGTTTTTTTCTGCTGATCTCGGATCCGGCGAAAGATGATTTTTCCTTTTCGACGTTTTTGGACAGGTTGCCGTCGGGGGACTGTGCGGAGACCCAGTTCATTCCTTCGTGGATTCGTCTGGATGAGAGCAGCAGCCCGGCAATCACCAGTTCTTTCACGCTGTTGGCATTTGCTCCAGGGGTATTAAAGACGACGATGCCACGGTCGGTACAGGCCTCGACGGGTATGTTGTTTACCCCGGCGCCGGCTCTGGCAATGGCCTTCACAGTGGAGTCGATTTCATTTTCCGGAAGTTTATAACTACGGAGAAGCAGTGCGTCGGGGTCGGGTAATTCGCCGGCAACTTCGTAATTATTGTGCTCGAACAGACTTAAACCTATGGGTGAGATTTTATTGCGTGTTTGGATTTTGAACACTGCTTGCCTCCGATTCCGGATTGCGCCGGGATTTTGTGACTAAGGGGTACAGTAAGTTGGACTTATCGTCAATCGTCCAGGCGATTTTTCTTAAGTTGATGGTGGATAAGGTTCCAAAGCGTCTATACTTGCATTATGGAATATATCGTCGCCTCATGCTCGGATAAAATTATCACAGAAAGGATACGAAATGTAGTTAAAGAGGACTTTCATAATGAATTCCTCCTGCAGTTCCCTTCTTCGGAAAAAGCTATTCTCGAACGACTGAATTTCGAATTGCCTGAATTGGTAATTATCAACTTTTCCGATGAGGGTCTGAGTTCAGATTATCTGAGGGATCAGATTCTTCATGATTCCTGGCTTCATAATTTCGGTATCGTCGGCTTGTACGACCGTAAATCCGACAAGGAAGAAGCAATACTCGAGTCCAACAAGGAAATCAATCTGCTTACCCTGATCGATTTCTCAAGAATAGAGAGTCATCTTGGGAAATCTCTCCGGATCATCAACTCGAATCGTCAGCTGATTTTTCAGGGATTTCTCGCCGACAAGCTTGTCAACCGGATGACCGGTTCCTTCCAGATAGACAATCACGATTATCTGGTGGCGCCTGTCTATGGCGGTCTTCTGGCTATCAGCCTGGTCCGTACGGGTAAAATTCCTTCCGAAGACAGGCACGGCGTACAGATGGCCTTGAGTGAGCTGATTCTCAATTCAATCGAGCACGGAAACTGCGGAATAAGCTATTCGGAGAAAAGCGATTGGCTTGCCACCGGCGAGGCCATCTATGAGCTCATAGCGGATCGATGTAAAGAGCCGAGTATCGCCAGGAAGATAGTGACCCTGAATTGGGATATCGGCGATGAGATATGCCGATTCACCATACGGGATGAAGGTGAGGGATTTGATGTCCTGGCTTTTCGGGATAAGCTGAAAAGCGATGCCCGGGACCGCCTTCATGGCCGGGGTATTATCATGGCTCAGATGGTTGCCGACAAACTTCTGTACAACAAGGTCGGTAACCAGGTTTCATTGATAATGAATCTCCAAAAGGATGTGGAGAATACCGCTCCCGCCGGATTCTCTGATGAAGAAGTTATTCGCGTGAAAGCCGGGGACACCCTGATGCGATCCGGAGAATTCGGAGACTGTATCTACTACATTTCCAGCGGCAAGTACACGGTGTACTACCAGGATAAACCGGTGGGCCGGATTACTCCGGCCGACATTTTTATGGGTGAGATGGCTTTCCTCCTGAATAATGCACGAAGTGCCACCGTTGTCGCCGACACTCCGGGTCAGGTGATAAAAATACCCAGAAAATCATTCATCGAAGTTGTGAAAAACTATCCCCAATACTCCATCTTTCTATCGAAAATCCTCGCCCAGAAACTGGTTCGTTCCAATGAAAGCGTGGCGGCGGAACAAACGGTTTCGGTACAAATTGTCCAGAGCGAGGATTCTGATAAAATCCTGGAGGGTGCCACCGAACTCTGAGTTTCTGTCGTTAACCGATATCAGTTCTGCTCCGGATTTTCTTCAGGGATTACCGACAATCTAAGATCAGCCAATTGCTCCGCGTCTACCGGCGAGGGACTGTTATCCATGGGGCTGATGCCCTGGGTGTTTTTGGGGAAGGCGATGACGTCGCGGATGGTATCCATCTGAGCCATCACCATCACCATTCGGTCGAATCCGACGGCCAGTCCGGCATGAGGCGGGGCGCCGTAGCGGAAGGCCTCCAGGAGGAATCCGAATCTTTCCTCGGCTACTTCCTTCGGAAACCCGACGATATCAAACACACGGCTTTGAATGGCC
>JAUVIY010000077.1 GCA_030592625.1 Spirochaeta sp.
CAGATGAACCTTCCTGTTATCTAAATCCCGAAGATGCAGCCCAGGCGGTACTGACAGTTTTACAGTCGGAAGGCGTAATAACCGATCTCACTATCCGCCCTCAGAGAGCCGGGGTGAAAAAGAAGGGCCGGAGATGAACCTTGTTACGCTCAGCAGGACCTGCCCTTCAGATGCCGACTTCCTGTCGGCACCTTCCGGGCCGCCTTCGTCCCTAACCCGACATCCTGTCGGTTTGCGCTCCAAGTATTCGCGCCGGGAATTCGGTTCAAGTTCTGCTGAGCAGAGAGTAAAAAAAAAGGAGCTCTGATGAGCTCCCTTTTTTTACGCTCAGCAGGACTCGAACCTGCGACCCTCGGCTTAGAAGGCCGATGCTCTATCCAGCTGAGCTATGAGCGCTCATGTTCGGAATGAGAGGACTCAAATCTTTCAGTCGTCAACATCCTGTTGACTCCTTCCAGGCCGCCGCCACTCGCTTCCGGCAACATCCTGTTGCCTGATCCTCGCTTTCGCTCGGCGCTCGTTCCGGAGGTTCGAGTCCTCCGAGACCTACACCGAGGTGCAATGAATCCTGATAAGCAGGATGTTTTATTCGGAATGAGAGGACTCGAACCTCCGATCTCCTGCTCCCAAAGCAGGTGCCCTAGCCGCTGGGCTACATTCCGTGGTGAGCTGCATTTTAGGTTGTTTGCAAAATGGGGTCAATAATCTGCCCTTAACCTTTGCCAATGTCCGGTCGAAAAAAGGTATCATACCTCAAAGTAGAGTCCCGGGCCCTGCTGTGAGGAGATAATCGTAATGGAGTATTCGAAGACGAATATCTCTCTGTCCGAAATTATCAAACGACTGAACGCCGAGTATCCCGACAGAGAGACTTTGTTAATCCACACGGATCCCTTTCAGCTGATGGTGGCAGTTTCCCTGTCAGCCCAGACTACCGATGCCGGGGTGAACAAAGTAACACCCGAGCTATTCCGGCGTTGGCCGGACCCGGCCGCTCTGGCTGGAGCCGACGCCGTGGAGCTGGAGGCATTAATTCATTCCCTGGGATTTTTCCGGCAGAAGACCTGTAATCTCATCGCCGCAGCCCGGCGGCTTGTTGAGGAATTCGGCGGCAAAGTGCCCAGGGAGATAAATCATCTCATTTCGCTTCCCGGAATAGGTCGGAAGAGTGCCAACGTCATTCGGGCCCATGTCTGGAATCTGCCGGGAATCATTGTGGATACCCATTTCGGCCGAGTCTGCAGGAGGCTTGGTCTCACCGATGCGAAAGATCCGGAGAAAGTGGAGAGGGAAATTGCCGCATTGATTCCCGAAGACTTGCAGATCACTTTCTCTATGACGGCAAACTTCCACGGGAGGCGTTACTGCATGTCCCGAAAACCGAATTGTGCAGGATGCCCACTGAATGATATCTGCCCGAAATTCGGCGTGGGTGTGGGCTGAATACGAATCTTTTAGAAAAACCCGTGAAGATCGGCGATCCGGCTGAATCCTTCCTGAACCATGTAAATTTTAATGCCTCCGAGAATTCGGCCCGGTATATCCGGCTCACCGAACAGAGCTGTACCCACCTGAATAGCCGAAGCGCCGGCAAGCAGGTATTCCATGGCGTCTTCGGCGCTTGAAATCCCTCCCAGACCGATGACGGGTATCCCGACGGCTTTAGAGACTTTCCAAACCGCCGCCACGCCTACCGGGCGTATCGCAGGACCCGAGAGCCCACCGGTTCCCCGAGGTATCACCGGTTGCCGGCGGAGCACATCCACCTTCATCCCGGTGAGGGTATTGATGCACGAGAGGGCATCAGCCCCCGCCGATTCTGCAGCTCTGGCGATTTCACCGATGTCGGTAACATTAGGCGAAAGCTTGACGATGATAGGTTTTGAATAGACTTTCCTGACGGCGTAAGTGAGGGATTCCAGCACCTTCGGGTCGGTGCCGAAAGCCATGCCGCCGTGGTCGACGTTCGGACAGGACACATTGAGCTCAATACCCCATACCGAATCAACCTCTTCCATAGCTTCGGCGACTTTCAGATAATCCGCCATCACGGCACCGGCGACATTCACGATGGCCGGGCAGGGGAGCCGCTCAAGAATCCGCACTTTCTCGCTGAGGAAAGCGGCGAGGCCGGGATTGGCCAGTCCGATGGCGTTTATCATCCCTGCCGGGGTTTCGGCCAGTCTTGGAGGCGGGTTACCGGCCCGGGGCTCAGGAGTAACGGCCTTGGTATAAACGGCTCCCAGGGAAGCGGTATCGGTGAGTCCTTCGTACTCCTCGCCGAAGCCAAAAGTGCCGGAGGCCACACCCACGGGATTGGGCAGGGTTTTTCCGGCAATGGCAACCGTCAGGTCCGGGTCTACCATATCAGCTCCCGGGAGTCGAAAATCGGCCCTTCCACACAGGCTTGTTTATACGCCGGGCGCGAGAGGTCATCCTCATCCTTCACAGGAATCGCACATCCCTGGCAGGCACCGACACCGCAGGCCATCATTTCCTCCATGGAAACCCAACAGGGACGATCCGTATCAACGGCAAATCGATGAACGGCGGCCATCATCGGGTGAGGGCCGCAGGTATAGAACGCCGCATTTGTGACATTGGTATTCGAAAGGCCGTCCAGAACCGTTCCGTGAATACCGTGAGAACCGTCATCGGTACAGATGCGAACTTCCGCAGTCTCGGGCCATTCCAACCGGGGAACCAACCCTACGTTTCGGGCACCAAGGACAACAAGGCTTTCGGCACCTGCTTCGGCCAGTTCCCGGGCAAGATACAGTATGGGACCCACTCCTATACCGCCGGCGACGAGAACAGGGCGTGAATTCTCAGGTGCTTCGGGAAAAGTCGAACCAAGGGGTCCGATCCAGTCCACCGGGCTGCCGTCATCCAGATTCGCCAGATCCCTGGTCGCCGGCCCTCTGATTTCATAGATAAATGAGAATCCGTTTTCATCGGAATCGGAGTAGGCGAAGGGTCGTCTCATTATGGATAGCGGATAATGGTGGGGGAGGATGGTGAAAAACTGTCCAGATGATGGCCTTACCCGGGGCCGCCCATTCGAATCGGAAGAGTAGGACAGTTTCATCTCCCGGTAACCTTCAGCGATAATGCGCTGGTCGAGAATCCGGGCTTTGCCCCGCTTATGCGGACTGCCTGAGTTCATTCGGTGTCTGAGAAGGTGCCGGGAGCTTTCATGCCGCTGTTCCTGGATTGAACCCATCGGGTGAGGTTCTGAAACCGTTCAGCGGTATCCTGATCGATAGTGTGTTCCATCCTGCAGGCCTGTGCTTCGGCATGATCCCCTTTGAGGCCCAGGGCCAGGTTGAAAAACTCCACGAGTATTTCGTGGCGCTGCAGAATGGCTTTGGCCAGTTTCAAACCCTTCGGGGTCAGATTGATAAAGGAATTCTTTTCATATTCCACCAATTCCCGACTCTTCAGCGACTTGAGTGCTCCGGTAACCGACGGCATTTGAACGGAGAGCTTTTCAGCAATATCTTTCACTCGGGCAACACGGTTCTTTTGCTCCAGAAGGAGTATCGTTTCCAGATAATCCTCCATGCTCGGAGTCAGCTCTTCCTTATTTCTCATGAGAAAAAAAATAACAGATTAGGATATCTTAAGCAAGCTCAGGCTACTTATTATTGTTAGTTGGTTTAGGTGCTCTTTTCAATCGACGCCGCCATAATGGATACCATGTTGCGGACAGGTACCAGGGTCGTTCGATGAGATATTCGATGCTCCAGCAGACCAGGTTCAGAGCCCGCCATCCCGGGCCATTTTCGAGACTGTAACTAACCTCTGGCGACTTGCCGCTCGATTCTCTGGTCAGTGGAATCCCCTTCCGAAGAGGATACAGGCCGGCTCCCGGGTTGTTGCTTTGTGGCATGGTCAGGGCGAGTGCCTCCGCCAGGCTGTCGAACCAACCGGTGGAATCCACCGGCCAGAGTATCCAGCCACCCTGTGTTTCCGCTGTATCGAGGGAGAAGTGCTTCCCGAGAATCAACGGTTCGGTGCAAACGGGGAGCAGGCCGGGAACCGGCACAGCCGGTATATCGGAGGTTTCCAGGATCGGAATTACAGGGGGCAGGGGTGATGTTATCAAACCGCTGCCCTCCAGAACTCTTATGAGATTCCCGGCAGCCAGCACCACGGTCTGCGGGGCGGTAACGCTTACAAGATAAGTCCGATTGGTCGGTGACGGTTTGACGGAGGTCATGATAGACTTATACCCTGAAATCGACCAATTGGGGTAAGGACAGATCATCATGAAAGCTAAAGTCAAAAAAGTTGTCGACGAAATCGTCGGGGTCCTGAAGGATTGGGATGGAGTGCAGGCTGTCATTCTGCAGCATTTCGTGGAAAAGGATATATACGATCCGAACTTCTCCATCACCCTGGATGTGTTCCGGGATTCGGATATCCCCGGCCGGGAACTGCGGGAGACTTCTTTTCCCGGCGCACAGTATTTCGAATCCTCCCGGGTGAAGATGAAGGATCGTTTCATGATGGGCGATCTACCAATCCGGATTTCATACAAGAATACAGAAAGAGTGGATACCGTCCTGGCGGCTACCGATGGGGATTCCTGGCTCTCGAAGGAACGGGGTACTTATCTGTTCCACCGTATCGCCACCGGCAGTGTTGTCTGGTCCAGGGGAGAGTGGATTAAAGGAGTCCTGGATAAACTGGACAATCTGCCGGATTCCTTCTGGATGGTATGGACCGAATCCTGTCATCGGCGTATCGATCATTTCCTGGGTGACCTCGGGGCGGCGTCCTTTAAAGGGGATTCGCTGTACTTCAATTTGTCCCTTTCAGGATTCATGAAATCGGTCATTGAAGTTCTCTTCGCCGTCAATCATGTATTCGAGCCCGGTCCCCGGGATTTTACGGCTTCCCTGGCCCTGATGGAGACCCTTCCGGAGGGCTTCAAGGCCAACTGGGAGAGTCTGCTCAGGGATGATGCCGAGCTCCCTGCCGACCGCAAGAGAGAGATTGCCGAATTGCTGGCCCGCGGGGTATTTGCACTCAATCCGTAATTCGTAAATCGTTTTTCGGGGGTTTACACGACTTTGGGATTCCGGTAATGTTGTCCCGCTCAAAGCTATGTGTTCATAAGAAGGTGAACTATGTCCAGGAAATGTGATATCTGTGGGAAAGGTACCGTATCCGGCCACAACGTGCCCCGGAAAGGACTTCCCAAGAAGAAAGGCGGCGCCGGTCAGCATATCGGTGTCAAAACCAAACGGCTTTTCAGGCCCAACCTCGTTAAAGTCAAAGCTCTGGTGGGCGGTAAGCCGAAATCCCTTAAAGTCTGTACCCGCTGTCTCAAGGCAGGGAAGGTGGTCAAGGCCTAGGAGACGGTTACTCTGTGGTTCGGAGGCATAAGCCGTCCCGACCCGGAGACACAGTACGGGGTGTCGCTCGAACCAGTTGACGATGAGACACTTCGTGGCTGATGTGAGTCAAATACGCCCTCTCCGGGCGTATTTTTTTGATTTCTTCCAGGGCTCTTTCCACCGTGAAATGAGTGGAGTGGGCCTTGAATCGCAGAGCTCCCACAACCAGAATCTTCAAATCTTCCAGTAACGCGTAACTCTCTTCGGGAATCTCGCTGGCATCGGTGATGTAAGCCACCGGGCCGCATCTCCAGCCGAACACCGGCAGACTGCCGTGTATCACCGGAATTGGAATAACCTTGAGAGAACCGATTTCGACGGATTCATCGGGAGCAATGCTTATCAGGTCCACATTCGCCTTCCCTCCGCCGGGTTGAGTGTTTTTCCAGAGATAGTCAAATCGAGTGGTGATTTCGTCTGCCGTTTCCTTCGAAGCGTATCCCGGAAGTGGTTTTTTCCAGGTCAGGGCTCTCAGATCGTCCAGCCCGTGGAGATGATCTGCATGTCCGTGAGTCCAGAATACCGCGTCCAGGCTATTTATCCCTGCGGCCAGAGCCTGAAGCCGGAATTCCGGGGATGTATCGATAAGAATGCGCTTCCCGGCCGCCTCGATCAGGGCTGAACTTCTGCTGCGCCGGTTTCTTCTGTCCTTCGACCGGCAGACCCGACATCGGCATCCGGGTACCGGTATTCCGATACTGGTTCCGGTTCCCAGGAGGGTGATTCGGTAATTCGTCATCAGCGATTCTTCAGATAATCGGCAAACGCTTTATCCGCACTCAGGAAGTGCCGACTGAACCAGCGATCAATTTGATTCCATGATTCATCAGTAAATGTGAAGCGGTCATTTCTGTTTATATCCATTATCTGTCTCGAGAGTTCCTCGTGCTGCAGCTGATGCTCTTCCTGATTCGCATAGCCGTATTCCCTCATCATGACTTCTTCCCTGTGGAAATGGCTTCCGGCATAAGTGGTGAACATCTCGAATCGTTTGGCAACGGTGTCTTTCCCGAGATCGTCCAATACGGCGCTCTGCAGTTCTTCGATGATTTTATAGAGTCGTTTATGCTCTTTATCGATTTTTGGAGCACCGATACTCAGATCTTCACTCCAGATCAGCCGGCTGATTTCCTGATGAGTGCGGTTTTTCTTTTCTTCATGGATTAGCAAAAGCAGTGCATCATTCTCTCCTACTATATCGTCAGGCAGAGGATTATGGGACATGGCCCCATCGTTATGACGTATGGCAACCGGACGAAGAGCCTGAAATTCGTTGATGAACTCCCTGACGCTTCGGGCACCTTCACTGTTCCTGACAACCCTGAGTTCGTATCCCAGCATGCTGGAGGATGTGCCCTGTTCCCCGCCTTTTTTCTTGTCGTACTCATCGACGATAACCCGGGCGATCTGTTCCCCTCCAAGACGCATGGGATATACAACAGAGTCGGCACCGGCTCTCACCAGGCGATACTCCAGGGACGGATTGGTTCCCCGGGATATGATGTTCTGCTCGTTGTTCAGCTCCCTGGCAGCCAGGGCGATATTCACATTGGTGACATCATCGCCGACACAGAGTACCGTTCCTCGTGCTTTGTTGATTCCGGCATCAAGGAGAATCGAATCACTGGAGGCATCTCCCTGGAGAACGCAGTATCCCAAACTTTTCGCTTCATCGATATGGTCCTGAAGAGAGTCGATAATCACGAAATCGATTCCTGATTCGTGGAGCTTCCGGGCTATGGAACTTCCGGTTCTGCCGAAGCCGCAAATGAGATAGTGATTCCTTATTTTTTTGATCCGATCGGTCATCTTGCGTCTCCCGTATAAATCCTTAACTCCGGATTCGACGATGAACTGTCCCAGCCGTGCGAACAGGGTGGTTACCATGCCGAGTCCGAGGACTATGATGATGATAGTTAAAACCTGACCCTGCCGGGACAGGGGTTGCACCTCGCCGAAGCCGACGGTGGTGATGGTGATGATGGTCATGTATAGGGATTCGAGCAGATTCCAGTCTTTTTCGATAGCGTGGTAACCCACGGTGCCGATGACAAGGACGAGCAGAAAGCCGAGAGAGAGCTTGAAGAATGGACGGAATCTTTTTTCCTGCACGATATTGTTTATATCGGTACAAGCTCTCTCAGAGTTACGTTCTTTTGATTTCCAAACGAACTGAGAGGAAAACAGCGGTTTTGCAAAGCGAAATTGCGAGCAGTGAACTTGTTCATTCTGTCGGGATCGTTTCTCGGCTCTCGCCTCCGGTACGACCCTTGATCCGAGGGAGTGCAGGGAAAGCAAGGTTTCCGTATTACTGCGGCTTGCCGCGGAAGGGAGTCGAAAAAGGCGACTCCGGGTCCAGGGATCTGCCCCGGTACTACGGATACCTTTCATTCAACCTTCGGGTGCCATGGGGCTGCCCATAGTCCATTGGTAATCCGAGCCCCATTCAAAACGGATCAGGCCGATCTGTCCACTATGATAGATCCAATGCCATTGGAGCTGACCCAGGACGCCGCGAAATGTGCTTCCGTCTTCCCAACAGGAAATGCCGGAATCTTTAACGCTCATCAGCCCCGGAATCGTCATTTCGTCCCGAACCCGTCGGCACAATGAGATAAGTTCCGCTGCTTCGAGGGAAGGGACGGGGTTCTCTTCGAAATTCTTCAGGGATCCTGCAGATAGCGATTCGGAAAAGTCGGCCTGAATTTTACTTTCGGTGATGCGGCCGATCCAGTACGATTCGGCCCAGCCCAGGTGCAGGACGAGGCGTCCGATGGTGAGTCCTGTTCCCGGCGCCTCCTGATCCAGAGCCTCCAGGGGCAAATCCTCGATCTGGTCGTAAACCCGCTCCCGATACTCATCCATCCATGCGGCGCTTATGGCTATTTCTCTGTTTGCAAAGCCTTTGATAGGTGAGATTTGGTAGAATCTGCCTCGTCCGGTTTTCATCATTTCCTTACGTCTCCACTCACAACTCTATGGACTCCCGGGACGAATCGCAATTATTCTGTTTCCCAACGATCGGTCACTTTTTTATTTATTCCCAAGCGAAATGAGCGGAGTGAACTTGTTCATTCTGTCGGGATCGTTCCTCGGCTGCCGCCTCCGGTACGACCCTTAATCCGAATGAGCGCAGGGAAAGCATGGTGTAATACACCGCGGCTCTGCCGCGGAAAGGAGTCGCCCTTGGCGACTCCGGGTCCAGGGCTCTGCCCTGGGGTTTGATACCATTCATTTGTAGAAGAATAACATATGAACCGGAAACTTAAGAAGGCAGTATCACATATCAACAACCTCCAGAGAAACTCCATCGAATCCAATCAGATATTTCAAATTATTCTTATGTTTCAGAATGAATACTTGAAATCGACCTCTATGGTCCAGGGTTTGATTGATGAGACTTACAATGATTTAAAGGCCGTAAATGACAATGCTGAAGAAGTAGCTGAATTGGTGGGAAAACCTGGTGCAGGTTTCAATAATCTTATTGAAGTATTCAATCAGTTGAATGCATCGATAGAAACAATCGTGAATAGAATTGACGTTATCGAGGATATCCCGGAACTCACCAATTAACTTGCACTCAACGCCGCAATTGAGGCGGCCAGGGCGGGTGAAAAGGGAAGGGATTTCAAGTCGTGGCAAAGGAGATTAGAAAGCTTGCTGATCGAAGCCAAACGAGTACTAATGATATTACGGTTGTTTTGAATGATCTTCATACAAAATTGGACGATGCGAATAAGTTCCTCAATGAATATGGACTGGTTCAGGGCGAAGTTCTTGAAAAAATCGACTCAACCGGCAATCGATTATCTGAGTCCTCGGAAGAACTCCAGGTTATTGATAAGGAGATTGGATCCATCAACAGTCTTGTCGGGGATCAGGCGAAAAGCACCACATCATTGTTGAAATGCTCTATGCCCGCGAATCGTTATGGACTTTGACTTCCAAGCAAACGTCCTTTCCCCGGCCCCCACCGCCCATATCTTAACTTTCCGGCCCTAACCAGCACGCCGATGGCCTCCTCGGCATCCTCCAACTCCCATCCGGCTAACGCTCCGAAGCCCCGCACGGTATCCAGACCAATCCGTCGAATCTCCGCTGTACGTCGGCCGATGAGGACGCGGGCCGCCTGGCCCTTGCGAAACTGACGGCGGTTCCACCGTATCACTTTCATGATAATCTTCTCTTCAGGTGGCGTTATCCAGGGCTCGCAACCGCAAACATCGCATCCCGAGCAGTCTGAAGCCTCGATGTTCAGGGCTTCCAGTAGCATTTCCCGGCGGCATCGGTTGGTGGAAGCGGCGTAGCGTATCATGCTGTGCCGGCGGGCGAGGGCAACCTCCTCAGCAGTTACACCGGAGCGGCCCGAATCGTTCTCCGGCACAGGTGTTACTTCCCGCCACCCCGGTCGGTCAC
>JAUVIY010000416.1 GCA_030592625.1 Spirochaeta sp.
ATTCCAGATGCCTATGGATAAGGCTTTCGAATTATACAACTTCTTTGACATTATAAAGATGATCTCGAAGATGCGGCCTGTCATGAAAGACTTCGATTTCTGCAATAAGATAACCGTCGGCGAGTTCGCAGAGCGCTTCAAGGACCCGCTCCTGAGGGAAGCTTTGCCGAAAATGATTGCCGATAGAGATGTGACTCTCCTTTCTCTTGTTATCACCCTTGCTTTAATGCATAACAAGGCGGGCGGAATCCCTGAGGGCGGTTCGCTGGAGTTCGCCCGGGCGATCGAAAAACGTTTCCTGGATCTGGGTGGGAAAGCATTCTACGGAGAAAGGGTCGGGAAGATCCTGGTAGAGAACGGAAAGGCATCCGGTATCCGCCTTGCAGGAGGAAAAGAAATCAGGGCGGATCATGTAATTTCCGCAGCTGACCTCAAGACAACGCTTTATGAGATGCTGGATGGACAGTACATCGATCCCATGCATGAAGAGCTTTTCAGGAGCGTAAAGCTCTTCCCCTCATCCGTACAGGTTTCCTTCGGTGTGAACATGGACCTCTCCCATGAACACGATTGCCTGTGTGAATGCTATAAGCTGAATGAACCTCTTACTATAGGGAACCAAAAGCATAATTGGCTTACTTTAAAGAACTACTGCTATGATCCTACACTCGCCCCGAAAGGTAAATCTGTGCTGGAGTGTTTATTCAATAGTGATGACTTCGAATACTGGCAGAAGCTCTACTCCGACAAGAAAGCCTATCAGGTTGAAAAAAAGAGGATAGCTTCGCTTGTTGCTGATGAGCTCAACTGTAAATATTCCGGCTTCAAATCACATATTGAGGTGACCGATGTTGTGACCCCGATGACCTATGTTCGCTACACAGGTAACTGGAAAGGCACATTTATGACCTGGATTCTGAATTCCGACAATGCAAAACGTTTCAGATTGGTGAAAAAAACAGTTCCCGGACTCGATAATTTTTGGCTTTCCGGTATGTGGGTCATGCCTCCTGGAGGCCTGCCAACGGCCGTGAAAACCTCGCGGGATATCATCCAGATGATCTGCAGAAAGTCCAGGAAATCCTTTAAGGCGACCCCTGCTCTTCCGGCTCCGCCGTAAACAAAATTGCATCATTAGAAATCAGTCGATCGTGACAATCGCCTCCCGGATAATCTCGGCGGCACTCGTCACACCTGCCAGATCCCGATCGACAAGACCATCGGATCCGTCCGGGCTGCCGTGACCGAGTAGCTCCAAGGCCACAGACCCCTGAATTTCACTGATCACGGCAGCAGCATAAACCATGGAAGGCTGACCACTTCCCATTGGGCCACCGCTGAAACCGGTATCACCGGGGCGGGCATCCTCGGGATAGGCCTCGTTGAAGTCGGTGGAATGGTTCACCTCCAGCCAGATCCACAGCTTGTCCCGATCCGATAGTGAATCACTTCGGATGCTGTACCCCGATTTCGGTGTTACAGAACCCATTGTATCGATACCGGAATCCAACCGGCCGCTCCGCTCGGTCCAGACCGGCAGGGACTCGGGACGCCGGATTCCTCCTTCGGGAACCTCCTCCCTCGGCGCAGACCGCCAGGAATCATCGGCGGTCCGTCGTGTGACATACAGAGTTTTAATGAATTCCCCGTCGGAAGTTTCCGCCCAAACGGCCATCTGCGGAGTATTGCGGATCGTCACCAGGGGCATCAATTTGAACTTATGCCGATAATGCGTCCCCGGTTCGACATCCACTCTCAATGTTCCACCACCCACGCTTCCTACGGGAATATCCGGTGTTCCACAAGCGACGGCTCCAACTACAGCCAGAACGGCAACGGACAGGAATCCGATCGCCTTGGCCTCCTTATGAGACTTCATACCTCACCTCCTATGTTACCATTCGGTTACATAGGCATGTTACCCCATGGTCACATAGAATTCAAGATGTGATCAGGATTCTTTACTAATCAGGCCGCCCAGCATATCCGCCATCGTCCGGGCCACACGCTTCCACCCCTCCTCGCTCCGGATGTCGATGCCGTTGTAATCACTAATAAAGCGGCTCCGGAGCAGAAGATAGTATATCGACGAGGAGATGACGGCGAATGCGGCCTCTACGTCGAGTCCAGAAGCGTTTCCCGCAAGGCTCGCCAGATTTTCGTTCAGCTCAAGCCCGGCGGATTCCCGTGTCCTCGCGAACGCTCGGGTTACCTCATTCTCATGCAGCATTTCCCAGGCCATCAGATTCATCGACAGATCATCAGACTCCAGACGCTCCCTCAGA
>JAUVIY010000376.1 GCA_030592625.1 Spirochaeta sp.
CATTTTCAGCTTCCTGGCCTATCAGGGCCAGCTCCACCGGAGTGAAACGGCCGTCATTGAAAAGTTCGTTGAATATGGAACCCACCAGGACTTCCAGGGCGGCCGATGAACTCAGGCCCGATCCTTTAAGTACCCGGCTTGTGGTTGTAGCTGTAAAACCTCCGATCCTGCCGCCCCGGCGGATAATCGATGCGGCGATGCCTCTGAGCAGGGCGTTGGTTGTTCCGGCCTCGACAGCCAGTTTTTCGAGACTGAAAAGATCCACTCGAACCGGTGGATAACCTTTGGAGACAACTTCGGCGATTATGGAATCTTCGGCAGAGGCTTCGGTTCTGGTCACCGCGGCGATTGTGTCCAATTGAATAGCGGCGGCTAATACACGTCCCCTGTTGTGGTCGGTATGGTTGCCCGATAGCTCGGTTCGGCCGGGTGAGGAGAAAAGCCGTGGAGAGGGGTCTCCCACCCGATCGTCATGAGACTTGATGATGCCGGTCCATCTCTGCCGATGAAATCCGGAATCTTCCCTTCCGTAAAGGGTTGAAAAGAGGCCGTCATAACAACCCTCATTAATCTCTTCAATCGGGGTGGGGGTGTGCATATTGTTAATTCTCCGTGTTTGGTCACGTTATAAAGGTATTTTTTGCATCATAGGTGAGTCCAATCCATCGAACAAGATGCATTTTCGGATTTCCCTATTGTGGATAATTTATTACATTATAACTATGAATAACATTCCCCCGGTCCTGAGACCCGCCCCACCTGATGCTGATATCCTCCCTGTCGTTGCTGCCCGCTGGAGTTCCAGGGCATTCGATTCTTCTTTGCCTGTTGCTTTTGAACTGATGAATAAACTCTTCGAAGCGGCACGCTGGGCGCCTTCGGCGGCGAACAACCAGCCCTGGCGATTTCTGGCATTCGGCCCCGAGAATCCCGACGCTCTCGAAAAGGCCCGCAGCAGCCTGGCAGGCGGCAATGCCTGGGCTCTGGCCGCTCCGAGGCTCCTCTTCATACTGACCCGGACCGACAGACCCGGTTCGGATAAAGTGAATCCACGGGCGATGTACGAGGCCGGCATGGCGGCGGTACAGATGGCCCTGCAGGCGACCGGGGAAGGACTGGTTTTTCATCAGATGGCCGGTTTCTCCGAAGAGACGGTGAGAAAAGAGTTCGATGTCCCGGAAAACTTTGCCATCATTACGGCTGCTGCCGTCGGTTGGCCCGGCTCCGTTGATACCGTTCCGGAGAATCGTCGTAATCTTGAAACCGACATCAGGGAACGCAGGTCTCTGAGCGAGCTGGTATTCACAAATGGTGAGGTTCCGGCTGAATGAGACGTCATATCACCGTCAGAACTGTCGAGAGGGAAGCCCTGTACGACATCACGGAGGCGGTGAAAGCATCACTTGCCGATACCGGTATACGTGATGGAATATGTTTCTTGTACGTACGTGGTGCCACCGCTGCGCTGATGATACAGGAGAACTGGGATGACAGTGTTCCCCGGGATGTAATACGGATGATGGCTCAAATTGCACCGAGAGGCGTCTGGGAGCATGACAAACAGGACGGAAACGGAGACAGCCATCTCAAGGCCGGCCTGGTCGGTCCCTCTGAAACCATACCCGTTATCGACGGGGAACTCGGGCTGTCCAGATGGCAGAATATCTTTCTGTGTGAGTTCGATGGACCGAGGGAGCGGCGGGAAATCGTCGTCACTCTGATTGGAGATACGAATGAATGATTTGTTTGAAAGAAGGCTGTCTGCCGTTCTGGGGGCCAGCCCCAAAGCCGACCGATACAGCCATATGGCCATGCTGCGCCTGCAGGAAGCGGGGCATCGGGTTATTCCGGTGAATCCGGCCTACAGGGAAGTGGAAGGACTGACATCTGTCGCAACCGTATCCGATGCCGCTGAGGCCGCAGGATCCGAGGGCCTTGATACACTGACTCTTTACCTGGCCCCCCATCATCATGAACCTCTGGTGGACGACATCCTGGCGGCACGGCCCCGGAGAGTAATCTTCAACCCCGGGACTGAATCATCTGTGATGCAGACGGCGCTGGACAAGGCCGGGATACCCTGGCTGGAAGCCTGCACCCTGGTCCTGCTGTCTACAGGACAGTACTGAGCTTCGGCTCATCGTCGATTTTCTCCAATTCCCTCTTTAATCCCTCGACGCTTATAAGTTCGGGAAACAGATGCGGTTCTTCTCCCGGACGGTAGAGCACGTAAAGGGGTACTCCGGCCCGGCCGAAATCAGCCAGCCACCGGGTGAGGGTCTCATCGTAGGCGGTGAGGTCTCCCTTGATATGGATGACGCCTTTTTCCTCCATGAGCGAGCGGATTGACTTGTCATTGAAAACCCTCTGATTCACTTTGCAGGTGGTGCACCAGGCGGCGGTGAATTCGAGGAAGACCGGTTCATCCGCGGCGATGCGGACCAGGACGTCGGCTTCGTCAAAGATGATGTATGTGCCGTCTGCAGCAGATGGGGTTGGCAATGTGTCGCCGGCTCGCGAGAGGTCAATAAAATAAAGACCGGAACCTACCGCTATCAAGAGAGCGGCAATCTGACCAACCCTTCTGAACCGGATTTTTGATAAAGGGTTGCGGGCCTTTCCCAGCAGCCAGGCGGAGAATCCGAGGAAGAGCATCCACCAGAGGGCGCCGTTCAGGGCTGAGGGGGCCAGTTTTACGAAGGTGGTGAACAGATAGACCGCTGTACCCAACAGGAGGAATCCCATCACTTCCTTAAAGGTGGTCATCC
>JAUVIY010000339.1 GCA_030592625.1 Spirochaeta sp.
ATGCCAGATCCAGGATCAGTATCGTACTTTCAGGCAGGCCTTTGAGGAAGTGATGGTAACTGACAACCTGACAATCGATGGAAAGAACCATATCAGGGGTTATTCCCTCAGATACAAGCAGGGGCAGAGATGTATCGGTTGCCAGCAGGGCAGCTCCCTCTGCATGTCTTTTTCTGATTTCCGGCAGCTGTTTCTGCAGGGACGGTCCGGCGGCGGTGACAAGTAGACGCCTGGCAGGCGGTAGTACTGCTCTGACTTCTTCGCTCCTGGACAGATTCCACATGGTATGGACAAACCATCTGCGCCCGAAACGGGTCTGAACCGTATAATCCCGACCAAGGGCTTCGGGGAGACCTCGCAAGGCTTTAGCGCGGTCGGAAAACCATGATGGATTGGCGTCCCAGCGAGATCTGAGGGTGATGCTTCCCAGGTTACCGTACAGTACCGGCAGATATCGTTCGAGGACAATCCTCGACAATGCTTCCGGTGACGGATCGACCAGAATGACAACACGGGAATCAGAAAGTAAGCGTGTGAGATCGATTCTTTCAAGTATTCCTCGCATCAGAGAAAGATCCCTTTCGATCACTATCAGTCCTGTCAGGGTTCTTTTTTCAAGCAGGGGGTTCAGGTGATAACCGCCACCAAGACCGAAGGCGACAAGATATCCTTCCGGAGCTTCCCCGGCGAGTCGTCGTCCTTCGGAAATCGGATCGAATCGGGAATGCATCGGGAATGTGCGACCTTCCCGAAGGAGTATCGGTACCGGGGGGCCTTTACGGGATTCGATTACAGATAGATCCGGATGTGAAGCGATATCAGACAGTGACCTCGCCAGCTCGGAGTGATGTGTGCTCAAAGCTACCAGATTACGATCGAGGAGGTTCCGGTTAGGCATATAATGTTTCCAGTCTGTTGATAATGTTCTTCACCCTTTCCAGATGACGTTCTCCCATTTTATGGTATTCCGTCTTACAGCAGCGTTCCAGCTCCAGAACTCCGCCTGGATCGATAGTGTACATCAATTCGAGGGTTTCAGCTCCGGCATCTTTCATGGGGCTGTTCAGCAGTATCTGCCATCTTGCAATCAGGTCCCTGACAGCCCCATGGCGTTGATTCAGGTTCTCAGGCGACGGGGCGACGGAAAAATGGTTCCGGTGCTCCGGGTTTTTTGGTAGTTTTCTGAATAAATCAGGACCTTGATCCGGAATTCCCGGAATTGATATGACTGAAGTACCGGACTCCTGAGGAATCAGGCGAATGATCCGTCCTGTCGGGATGTTGTTCCTGAACCAATCGGTGTAAGTCTGAAGTGCGGATCCGATACGATAGGCGCCTATACGCTTTGGAGCCAGTTTCATGGCTCTCTCCCACGCAATGTTGTTCATGGGATTGTGCCGACATGTTTGCGAAGAGAGCCAGCCGTCGAATGCATGGGGACGTGCATGGGATCGGAGATCATGCCAGCAGAGATCGAGACCGGTGAGAATCAGTGGTCCTGTGGACATCTGTCTCCAGGCTTCCACGGCTGTGGCTGCCACCGTGCCCATGGCCGGCAGCTGGAGCCTGGGCCATTCCTCATTTTTCAGAAGAAACGCTTCTCCCGGGATTCCCTGGGGCAGTAGAAGTGGTGCCCCGGCTCCAATCGGCCGTGGAGCAGCCGATAACGGCATGGCGATGGGCACGTCCTCAATATAATAGCGGCCATGCAGTCGGGCCCAATATCCGGGATCTGTTGCGATTATCAGGTCGGGCTTGATTCCGGCAGTCATTAGAGCCGGAATTGATGAGGGCAAGGCCCAAAGCTGGAAAACGGTTCGGTGTTTTTGCAGGATTCCCAAGGTACTTTCCAGACCGGGTCCTGAAGCGGCCAGGACAACAGGAATCCCTGAGCTTGATGGATATACGACACGTTCCATTTCCAAAAAATTTCTCAGTGTATTTCTGATCCACAGTCTTCCGAAGGCTGCTGTGGCGCTGATATTACCGGATAAGCGGCGAATTACGGACGTCAGTGCTTCGGCGGCGTTGTCAGCTCTTTTTCGTCGGATTTTTACCGATGCGGGCCAATTCAGTACACGTAATCCGCTGATGGATGTTTCATCCAGAGTATCAAACAGAAAAGACTCTACATCAATCCCAGCTTCAGGATGCCATCTTTTTACTGAATCGATGATTTTTTTCCGGTCGATTCTTGCTTCATACAGTCTGGATTCCAGATGAATGGCGATGATTTTGCTATCCGGTCTTATTTGTTTCAGTATACGGTCGATGTAGCCCAAACCGGCGCCGATGACAATGATGGCGGCGTGCAGCGGTATATCATCCAGGTGGCGGTCCAGAAATTTTCTTGCTTCTCTGTCCGGGTCGTAAGCCGAATGGATACGGACTGATCCGGCGGAGGCTGTAGGTTCGCCGGTACGGGCCTGTTCTATGGATATCTGTTCCACTCTAGAAAAAACCGGAGAGGTTTTCTTCGATGACATCCTTCTCGTCCGGCCAGATCCTGAATTCCGCGGGGAAGTCCGGAGGGGAGGGGAGACTGTGAAAAGCCGATGCGAATGAACGGGACAGCTGGTGAAGGTACAGAGCATGATCCGGTAGACGTTCGGGGGGGAACAGTATGAGAACACGGCCATCTTTCAGGTCGTGCAGGCGTCCCATCCTGCCGGTTATATGCCTGAGTAAGTTGATGACATCTCTTCTGCCGCGGTACAGCTCAAGCCCCGGTATGGTCTCGATGAGGGTATCGATGGCATTTGTTACGTCCAGTGTCACCAGGGTCGCTTTCTTCATTCCCCAGCTGTCAAGCCATTCGGAAAGAGCGATGATTTCTTCTGTTCCAGCCGATTCCATCATTACTCGGCTTCGTTTTATACCGTCTCCGAACTGATCGTTAAGCTGTTGTATTGCAGATATCATCCCCGAGCTGATTTCCCCGGCCCATGGGCAGTCGGTGGTCAGCAGCAGGGCCGCCGGCGATTCCTTCAGTCCCATTCTGATTATCAGGATCTTCCGGATCAGACCGAATTCCCGGTTTGACAGCATCTGCGTCAGACTATCGGGAGTTATATCGCCAAGAAGTGCCGAATCCTCGACTTCGAATTCCGGGAAATTGAATGGTATTCTGAGACGCCGTGTTGATGTTCTGTCGAAACCTACGGAAATCCAAGGATAATACTCCATGCTGTGATTGTCGGGGAGCATCAGCGAACCCTTTGTGAATCCGATGAGGGATTGGAATGCTCTGAACACTTTTCCCGGGAAATCGATATTCTCGGGAGAATGCCGG
>JAUVIY010000297.1 GCA_030592625.1 Spirochaeta sp.
GGATCGTAGTAAAATATCACAGCTTCCAGCGCTGTACCGACCCGCATTGATAATTCGCAGATATGGATCTCGGTTCCTTCATCCACCTTACCGAATACCGTTATCCTGGCATTCTGATTCGGATAAATTTGAGTCCGCAGATCTTTCTCAGTCTGTTTCATCCTTTCCAGAACTTCTTCAACCTGAACAATCAGCTTCTGCTGTTCGGGATTCAGGGTCTGCCTGGACTTCAATTTGTCAAGTTTGGTTTCAAGCCTGTCGATCTGTACCCGGGAATTTTCGAGTTTCCGTTCCGCAATGTAATCGGAACCTGCACGGATTACGGCGGAGGGACTCTCAGGCCGGCCGATATGTCCCACACGGAACCCGCCCCGAGCCCGGATTTCACCCCCTACCAGTACCCCGGCCTCCCCCAGATCGATCATCTCCAGGGAGTTGAGATTCGAGTGCATCACTGCTTTTTCAACCACGATACCGCCGTGAGTCTCTACTGATGCATTTTCGATGAATTTTGCTTTTACCCGACCGTCAACCCTGACCAGCGCTTCACCCCGGCCCTTGATGCCTCCTTCTACAACCAGATCACCACGGGTGAGAACCTGAGAAGCATCCATGGTCTGTTTGACGAAAATCGATTTACCGGCCGCGACGCGGAAACCATCACAAACAGCACCATGAATGATGACATCCCCGGGAAAAGCGATATGGCCGGTTGAATAATCCACATTCCCGACTATTTCCAGGGTTTCATTAACCGACATCACCTTTTCCCGAATTTCGAATCGGCCGTGACAGGAAGCATACAGGACATTTTCTTTCTCGATGAGGTTTTCTCCCACACGGAAACTCACCACATCTTTTTTCCCTGCGATCAGAACTTCCCCGGAGATATTTTTCCCGGCCTCACCCGGAGCCTCGGGAATTTCTTTAGCCAGCGCTTCGCCTTTCTTCACCATGATGTAGGGGCTTTGATTCCGGTAGTCGACGTTGGTGGCTCTCAGATCGGCTTCCGGATGGGACAACAGTCTTTTTTTCAGGTGCCAGTATGAGGGGACCTCCTTCACGGCCTTCTGCCCTACGGCTGCCACAACGCCGCGGATGACAACTTCATCGGTGAGACATCGGAGAATGCTTTTCTCCAGCCCCTCCATGTCCACTCCCCAGGTGACACCCTCGGCTTCAAGATCTGATGCCACACTGGCAATGGTAAAGCCGGTTCCGCCGGTCTCGGGTGGAAACAGATCCACCTTGGCCGTCATGAGATCTTTTGAGATATGGACCCTCACATAACCGTTCCGGGCTTCTTTGACGTTCTGACTCATATTTATAGACATATTATCGGCTTGTACGATGATTTTCTGAAAAAACGGCTGGAATAGCTTCAGTAGCCTTGCATCTTTATACCGATTTTCTGCATATTTATACATTATGAACGGACGGGGTAACAGGCTTAAGGCCATCAGGAAAATCATCGCCGATTCCAGAGTCTCCTCTCAGGATCAATTGCTTCACAAACTGGAAGAAGAGGGAGTTTCGATTACCCAGGCCACATTGTCACGGGATCTGAAAGTGCTCAAAGTGGGAAAGGTGCCTGACGCAGGCGGTGGATACTACTATGTCCTTTCCGAAACGGAGGGAGAATCTCTCCGGGGTTATATCGAAGATTTCAGAAGAGGCTATCTCTCTCTCACCTTCAGTCATAACCTTGGGGTTATAAAAACCCTGGCCGGTCATGCCGATACCGTCGCTATCGCTCTTGACCGACTGGATCTCTCTGAGATACTCGGTACCATCGCCGGTGATGATACGATTCTCATCATCCTGAAGGAGGGCGAATGCAGGGACTCTCTCATGTCCCGCCTGCAGGATCTGATGGGCAATCTGGAGCCACTCTGATGAAAGTAACCGTATTCGGAGCCTCAGGATACGGAGGGCAGGTTCTCATGCGCCTGCTCCTCGATCATCCCGAGGTCGACAAGGTTATTCCCGTTTCCTCTACTTCATCCGGCAAACCGGTAGATGAGAGAGACGCCGGCCTCGGACCGGATATACATGGGAAGCTTCCTCCGGGGCGGCTTTTTCTGGACCGAAACGAAGCCATTAAGGATAAACCCGACGCGGTCTTTTCGGCCCTGCCCCACGGAGCATCGGCGGATTTCTGCGAACCCTTTTTCGGACAATCCGTGATATTCGACCTGTCCGCCGATTTCCGTCTCCGGAATGAAGAAGCTCATGATAAGGCCTATGGATCTGCGGCACCCTTCCCTTCCATTCGATCCGCAGCAGTTTATGGACTCTCCGAGGTTTATGCCGATGAAATTCGGAAATCGGATCTGATTGCCGTTCCAGGCTGCTACCCCACCTGCTGTCTCCTGCCGCTGATACCGATTGCCGGAGCCGGTTTAATCCGGTCGGTTGTGACGGTGAACACTCTCAGTGGAATATCAGGCGCCGGCAGATCGGCTAAAGAATCATCCCTTTTCGTTGAACGCTCCGAAAACTCCGTGGCTTACAATCCCGGCCAACGGCATCGTCATCATCCGGAGATGACACAGGAACTCAAAGCCGCAGGCAGCAATGCACCTCTCTATTTCACGCCCCATCTTGTGCCGATGCGCCGGGGGATGGCATCCACAATCAGTATTCCCATTGAAGGTGACCTCGGCGAAATCGCCGAAATTGTGAAGTCAGCCCTGGTGACGGCCTATGCCGGTCAGCCGTTCATCAACCTGTGTGGAGATTCAATTCCAGCGACCCGGGATGTTGTCGGTTCGAACCGCTGTGATATCGGTTGGACCGTGGAAGGACCAACGGACGGTAAATCAATGCTCTACCTGTTCAGTACCATTGACAACCTCCTGAAAGGGGCGTCGGGTCAGGCCGTTCAGGATTTCAACATCCGATACGGATTTCCACAGGAAACGGGACTACCCCTGAGGGGAGAAGTCTGATGGCTCTTATTCCCCTCACCATTGTTAAAATCGGTGGGAGTTCTACTGAAAATGACGAAGTCATTGCGGCTCTCGCCATGGAACTGCGCAACCTTCAGGATCATGGTTGCCGGATACTTCTGATTCACGGCGGAGGTATCACCATCAGTGAGATCCAGGATAAGTACGGCATCGAACCCAGATTCATCGACGGCTTAAGGCAGACGGCGCCGGCGGAGATGCCGATGGTGGACATGGCCCTTGCAGGCGCCGTGAATAAACGGCTTGTCAGACTGCTGAGGACACAGGATCTGAATGCCTGGGGTCTCTGCGGAGCGGACGCCGGTATCCTGAAAGCGGAGAGCGCCTCAGGATCAGCTGATGAGAACAGAACGGGCAGAGTCGAGTCGCTGGATACCCGTCCGTTTGAAATCCTCTGGGACAACGGTTATACACCGGTGTTCGCCCCTCCGGCAACTGACAGTCTGGGACGGGGTATCAATATTAATGCCGATGAAGCCGCCCTGGCCCTGTCTGCTGTATTCAAAGCAGATCAGCTCGTTTTCATATCCGATGTTCCAGGCGTTCTGGACGGGTCCCGGGTCATCAGGCATCTCACACCTGAAGTTGCCGAGGAGAAAATTGGAGCCGGAGTTATCAACGGCGGAATGATTCCAAAAGTGAGATCGGCCGTCGGGGCATTGGACAAAGGCGTCGGCGCTGTATTTATCGGAGATTATACAAATCCGGGCGACCTGGGGAGAATTCTCTCCGGCATGCATGGGACGCTCATAGATTCAGGAGGTGAGAAATGACAGGTGACGCCATAGTCAGGAATCCGCCGTTACCGAAACAGTA
>JAUVIY010000230.1 GCA_030592625.1 Spirochaeta sp.
ATCATGAATAATATCAAGTTATGTTCTTTCAAAATTACCATTTTGCAAGAACCTCGTTATGGGGTCGAATACTTAATTTATTATATAATAATAAATTAAGTATTCGACCCCATAACGAGGTTCTTGCA
The DNA here is from genome assembly GCA_030592625.1 of Spirochaeta sp. Lineage (GTDB taxonomy): Bacteria > Spirochaetota > Spirochaetia > DSM-2461 > DSM-2461 > UBA2779. The sequence continues at coordinate 129 of JAUVIY010000230.1, forward strand.
AAAAGGTAATTTTGAAAGAACCTCACTTGATATTATTCATGATGAAATCGGGTGATTCCACCTTTTTGACTCAAAATCGAGAAATTATTATATATTCACAAAGGATTATACAAGATGCAATATCAATGTTCCGGAGGATCTTATGATACGTAAAGCCATTGTCGCCGCTGTCGGCGATTCCTGGATAGATTTACTCAGCATCGATGAGGTTGAAAAAGCACATGATGAAGTATGCGGTGGGAGTGGAAGCTGCGGTTCTTCGGGTTGCGGCTGCCGGGTGAGCGGCAGACCATTCCGCGCCGCGGTTCCCCGGAATATGACCGTCAGAGCCGGGGATACGGTGGAAGTTTCGGCTTCGGCCACTCGGGCGTTGGGAGCATCTCTGCTGGTGTTGGGAATCCCCGTTTTGATGGCGGCCGTCGGATGGATTCTTGTAAACAATCTTTTCCCGTCTGCTCAGGAAGCATTGAAGGCAGCCGGAGCCGCTCTGGGGCTTATTGGCGGTGCCGGATTGACTGTTCTTCTCGGAAGCCGTAGAAAAGGGGACAAGTTACCGGAAATCACATCAGTTCTGGGGTAGTTTTCCCTGATATGAACACACGAAGTTCCCACCGGATCTTCATTTTCTTTCTTTTGACGACCATTGTCTCCAGTGTCGGTGCTGAACCGGTATCCTCAATTCTGCAAAAGGCGTCAGTTCTGGTCGGCAACCCCTACAGGACAGGAGGAATCGCTCCCGGGGGGTTTGATTGCTCCGGTTTCGTCTCGTATCTATACCGGCCTACCCTACCCGAACTCCCTCGTGTTTCCAGGAATATGGCGAATACCGGCGAAGCGGTAGATGTGGGACAATGGCGTCCCGGTGACCTGTTGTTCTATGCCACCGGTGCCGACTCGTCGCGGATCAATCATGTCGCACTCTGGTACGGTGACGGTACCATCATTCACAGTATTTCCGACGGACCGGAAACCGGTGTCGTTATGACTCCCTCAAATGCCCGGTACTGGAGACGCCGATATGTGAGCGCCAGGCGGGTACTGCCTGATGAAATTTCGTCGTCACCGGCTGCCGACGGCAAGGATCAGCAAATTGGGCCTATTCCTCCGGTAACGGCCAAATCAGATGAGCCTTCCCCCTGGGATGATTTCGACGGGATACTGCGAGGCGATTTCGAAGCCTGGAAACAGGCCGATGATGAAGCTTTCGAAGCATATCAGAAAAAAAATGGCTGATAACAGGTTCCGGAATGGAATGAAAGAGACCTGTGATCAGGCGATGTATCCCCGCCCTCTTTAATCCCAACTCAGCCAGTTCCTCCTGTTTTCTTTCCAGGTGCAATGAAAGAATTCGCCGGAGGTGGAATCAAAAGTGTAGTCGTTACCCCACTCACCGGCACAATTCCTGGTTTCTTCAACAGCATCCAGGATCGAATCAAGCTCAGCATCTGTCATGGTAGGATGTACAGACATCCGCACCCAGCCGGGCTTGTGGGTCAGGTCGCCATGTTCGATTTCTTTGATAATGGTTGATGAATGCAGCCGGGTGACATCCAGAAGGTAGTGACCATAGGTTCCGGCGCAGGAACAGCCGCCTCTCACCTGGATTCCGTAATGATCATTTAAAAGTCTCACAATCAGATTGTGATGTATGCCTTCTGTGTAAAAAGATATAACCCCGATACGCTCATCGAAACCGTCCGCCAGGATATGAATACCATCAATAACCCTCAGGCGTTCCAAAGCTCTATCCAGCAGTTCATTTTCCCTCCGGGCCATATTCCCGACACCCATCTCTTCCTTAAGGCGTATGCTCATAGCCGCCCGAATGGCCTGGAGGAATCCCGGTGTTCCTCCGTCTTCCCGTGCTTCGATATCGTCGAGATAACTCCGCTCATTCCAGCGGTTCGTCCAATTGACCGTTCCACCGCCGGGATGATCCGGAATGAGATTATTGCAGAGGGCTTTGTTGAATACCACGACGCCGGAACTGCCCGGACCTCCAAGAAACTTATGCGGTGAGAAATATACGGCATCCAGATAACCGTTGGGGTCGTCTGTTGGATGCATGTCGATATCCACATAGGGAGCTGATGCCGCAAAATCGATAAACGCCAGTCCACCGTATCGGTGTATGATTCTCGCAAGCTCCCGGTAGTCCGGTAATATTCCGCTGACATTCGAAGCCGCCGTGAACGCACCGATTTTCAGCTTTCGGTCCGCATACTTCATAATCTCGGCCTCAAGGAGGGCGGGATCTACCAGATTATTCTCTCCCGGAGGGATAACGATGACGTCGGCAATAGTTTCCAGCCAGGAGATATGATTCGAATGATGTTCCATGTGAGTGACGAAGACTACCGGACAATCCTCGTTACAAGCCCCTTTTTCCCGTCGTATCGGGAGACCCCGTGAAAAATCCTGGTTTCGCTCAGGAACCCGAATACCCATCATACGCTGTAACTTGTTCACCACTGCAGTCATTCCGAATCCGGCGGTAATAATGATATCCTCCGGGCCTGCGTGCACATGATCTTTGATGACTTGATGGGCCATGTGATAGGCCTCGGTCATGGCCCGGCCGGTGGTGGAGGATTCGGAATGGGTGTTTCCGATCATCGGGCCGATGACGTCGGTAATATGCCGCTCAATGGGCGCATAGAGCCTGCCGGATGCGATCCAGTCGGCATATATCAACGACTTGATGCCATATGGAGTATCAATGACAGCGTCGATGCCGATGATATTTTCTCGGAACGGAGCGAAGTAATTTCCAAGACTGCTCATAGCGGGTCCTCTGTATGGGGGGAAGATTAACGCGAGGAAGCGATGCGGTCAACGCGCAGGCTTACGGCATCCTGAATACGGCATTGCTTGAAGATCACACAGTTCTAGCGGTGACTTCGTCATCCGACGAATCTGCGCAATCTTCACTCCATACCGTATTCAAGATACCAGCTTATTTACACAGGATGGAAATTTTACATCAGACAAACCACTGAGAGAGACCACCGAAATCCGTGAAGGAGTTAAAGGACGCCGAATCTGCTATGGAGGGAAGTCTCCGCGAGTTCCAGGGGGGTTATCGCAGTGGTGTATCTGTGGGCAGATTATAACAAGGTGCGCCAGAGGTCAATTACGCCCCTTGAATTCCGAGAATTCGATCCAGTCGATCCCAAGGGGAGATTTAGGCATCTCACCCCGGCGGTAAAGGAAGGGTTTTCCTCCATCCAGGACTCCGTCGAGCACCTCCCAGGCCATTTCAGTTTCCTTGGCGCTGACATAAAGGGTGCGGTCACCGGCCAGGGCGTCCATGAGAAGCCGCTGGTAAGCATCCTCTTTCTCCGGCGGACCGAAAGCGTCGGACAAACTGAAATCCAGCCGGCTCTGGGCAATATCATGATCGGTCCCCGGGACTTTCACCGCATGATCGATGACGATGCCGGTTGTGGGTTGTATGTGAAAGATGATGCGGTTGGGCTCCAGATTTCCTGCGGCATTGAACAGGAGTCTTGGAACACGCTTGAACCGAATACCGATTTCCGTACCCTTTCGACCGAGAACCTTACCGGATCTGATGTAGATTGGAACACCGTCCCATCGAAAGTTGCGGATGCGAAGTTCCAGTTCGGCGAAAGTTTCTGTATTGGATTCGGGATTCACCATAGATTCCTGTCTGTACCCCTCGTACTGACCCCTCGAATAACCGATCACCTCCATGGTTTTAAGAACATTTGCCTTCTGGTTTCGGATGTCTTCGGAATCAAGGGTAACCGGAGCTTCCATGGTGAGCAGGGCCAGCATCTGTATCAGGTGGTTTTGAACCATATCCCGGATAACTCCTGCGCTGTCGAAATAGGCCCCTCGGGATTCCACTCCGATCTCCTCGGAGGCGTTGATTTGTATGGATTCGACGTAGGCGGAATTCCACAGGGGATCGAAAAGGCTGTTGGCGAAGCGGAAGACCAGCAGATTCTGAACCGCCTCTTTAGCCAGGTAGTGATCGATACGGTAGATTCTATCTTCTTCGAAGTGCTCCGAGAGGCGCCGGTTCAATTCCCGGGCGCTCTCGAGATTGTAACCGAAGGGTTTCTCGATGATAATCCGGGTCTCGCCACCGAAACCCTCATGATGCAGGGCATCGGCTGTATCGGCGTATACTTTCGGCGGCAGGGAAAAAAAGACGATGACGGTTTTGAAAATACCCAGGCTATCAAGGTATTTCCTGAGACCTTCGATCCCGCAATGGTAGTGAAGCAAGGGAGAAATCAATTCAGATGATCCGACATGTTTACGGAAATCGTCATCGGAGAAATTCTTCCGTCCGGACCCCACGATGATGCAGCCTTTGCCGATTCCATCGACCTGCTTCAGGGAGTCAAGTGCAGGGATCAGTTTTCGACGGGCCAGGTCGCCTGACGCTCCGAGAATAATGATTGCTGAATCCTTGACAGAGTTCATAAAGACTCCTGATATGTATTCTGGTATAAAGATGAGTGATTCACCATACATAATGCAATAGCCGATTTGATCAGCTTATTGGACTCAGAGCCCACCACTTGAGTATCTTGTTAAACATGGGGCAGGTGTCGACCTGCACCGCAAACGGAGGAACA
>JAUVIY010000292.1 GCA_030592625.1 Spirochaeta sp.
CGATGCTTCCGCCGGCGTTGCCTGCCGGATACCTCCATGGGATGCAAGGACCGTCGTTCCTCCGACACTGCCGTCAAAACGCTCCTCCAGACCCCTGCGGGAAGCTACTTCAACAGTCGCCAGGACTTTTTTCAGAGATTCGGAACTCAAATTTGAATCCGAGTCGATGCCCGACGGGATATCGGGCTCTGCCGATTGACCGGCAGCAATGAGAACCCTGGCCTTTCGACGCACTCCGTTTGTATCCAGCAAATCGCGGCTGAGGTTGATTATCTCCTGACCACGCCATTTCATTTTAAGTCTGCGGGTTGCGGTAATCTCCGCCACGACGATCGCTTCGAGATTTTCTTCGGCGGCCAGACGAATAAAAGCTGCGGTATCACCGGGGTTAACGACGACGGCCATTCGCTCCTGGGACTCGGAAAGAGCTAGTTCGAGGCCATCCAGGCCGTCGTATTTCACAGCTATTGCGTCCAGGTCAATATCCAGACCGTCGGCGAGTTCTCCTACGGCAACGGCTACCCCGCCGGCGCCGAAATCATTACATCTCCTGATAAGAGAAGCCGCTTCGGGATTCCGGAAAAGCCGTTGGAGCTTACGCTCCTCAGGGGGATTACCCTTCTGCACTTCGGCGCCGGCTTTCTCAAGGGATGTACCGTCGTGAGCCACCGACGAGCCGGTGGCGCCGCCGATTCCGTCCCGACCGGTGCGACCCCCGACGAGGATAACCACGTCTCCGGGTTCGGGAACTTCCCGAAGGACATGGTTTGCCGGAGAGGCACCCATCACGGCGCCGCATTCGAGTCTCTTGGCCTCGTACCCCGGATGGTAGTGCTCTCTGACAACAGCGGTCGCCAGGCCAAGCTGATTTCCGTATCCGGAATAACCATCGGCTGCACCGTGGGCAATGAACCTCTGAGGCAGTTTCCCGGGACGGGCACAGGCGGGATTCTGTCTGGGATCGGCGCCGCCGGATACCCGAATGGCCTGATGAACATATGCACGACCCGACAATGGATCCCGGACTGCACCGCCGAGACAGGTGGAAGCACCACCGTAGGGATCGATTTCAGTGGGATGATTGTGGGTTTCATTCTTGAATGACAGAAGCCAGGGTTCCCGGCATCCGTCCACCATCGCATCCACTTTCAGCGTACAGGCATTGATTTCCCCGGAGACATCCCAGTCCTCCAATTCACCGTTCTGCCGGGCTTCACGGGCGGCTATGGTGGCCAGATCCATCAGGGTCCGGGGGTTGCTGTTCCGGCCACATACTTTTCGGGCTTCTTCCCATCCGGTCATGGCTTCGGCAATATCCGCCGATTCCGGTCCTTCGGCTATAGTAATTGACACAAGCTCCGTCTCAAAAGTCGTATGACGGCAATGGTCTGACCAGTACGTATCAAGAACCTTGAGTTCCGCCAGAGTCGGGTCCCGTTTCTCATTCTCCATAAACCAGGAACGGACAAATTCAAGATCATCCACCGCCAGTGCCAGTCCTCTGTCCAGGCGGAGTTTCTCCAGTCCACCAGCTTCCAATCCGCAGAAACCTTCCAGAACCGGAACAATCTCAGGTTCCGGAGATTTCTCTTCCAACGAGCTGCAGTCCAGGTCTTTCGGACGGGAATCTACCGGATTAATCAGCCAGTTCCGTATCTTCCCGACGTCCCCGACGGACAAAGTCCCCTCGGGAATGATGATATCGGCCCGCCGTACATTGATTTCACAGTCGGGATGAATAAGCCTGAGTCCCCGGGCGGCAGAGTCGGCCCGTTGATCGAACTGACCCGGAAGAAATTCCCGGGCAATATATTCACCATTTCCTGAAAATCCCGTGATACCGGAAACAACATTATCCGTTGGCGATTCATAGAGCAGTCCCGGAGCGGAGCTTGACAGCTCTTCCCGGGATAACCCTGAAATTTCATAGAGGGTAAGGAGACGTAATTTGTCCAGGTGAGGAAGATCCAATGCAGAACGGAGCTCGGCGGCAAGATCCCGGGCCTCGGAGTCCCGGCCCTCGTTGCGTTCAATATATATTTTTTGGTAATCGGCCACTCATTCCCCCGGAAATCACGGGAGAATATCCTGCCCGCAGTCGAATTCCGGGGAGGTTATTCGCCCATAGTAGTCCGTTTACGGCGGACTGTAGAAACTCCCGCCCTTATCGCGGGAATATATGGACTAAGAGATCTTATCTGTTGGCAAAAACTTACCATAACGCGGCACAGCGGTACAAGTCGAATGGGATGATAGGGAATGAATGAGTGTGGTGTCCCGTAAAAATGGCGACACGATATAAATTAGTAATATTGTGGAGTTACCCGGAATCGTGGAGACAATTATCCCGAAGTTCGTCGGAGCCGAGCCTCCAGGGCGAATCCCGCTGGAACGAGGGGTACTTGCAGCAACGAGTCCGGGTTGCTCCGCTCACGGTATTCAATTGTAGTCCGTGAACGGATTTACGAGACATCACACGAGTTCACTGCTCGCAAGTTCGCTTGGAAATCAGTCGGAAATTTGAATCCCCCGAACGATCAGCACTTGAGCGCTCCAGTACAATGGAAGACTGAACATCAGAGAATACGGTATTACCATCAGGAACTGATTCATGGCAATCACCGTATCGGAAAGCATGAAAAGGCATGCTCCTATTACCACAAGTTTCGCTCCTCTCCATGAACGACCTGCAGAATAAATGGCTGCCGAAATCGTCATCAGGGATATGACTGCAAGGTATGCCATTACCGGTACAATGCGATCGGGATCCATATTCCTGAGCAGATAGGCAAAAACCAGTGCATAGACGATTACCGCGGCTATGACTGGAACCGATTCCTTGCGGAATCTGAGGTCCTGAAAAAAAAGTATCGTATAAGAGATATGAGCCAGGAGAAAACAACCCAGACCGGGTATGAAAAACCTTGTTCTGTCCAGGTCCAGAAAGATATCTCCGGCAAGGGAAAAGAGTAGTCCCAGTGACAGATAAAACCTGACCGATCCTCTTTTAACGATGAGTATGAAAACCAGGAACGAACCGACCGGAACAGCCTTTACCAGGAAACTGAAAGCATATGGATGCAGCGGTATATACAGGATCAGAAAGATCAGGGCGAAAACGGCATATAGTGTGAAAACGACTCGATCAAGGCGATTCCCATTCGACATGATTTCAGAATAGGTCGAGAAGGAACAGTTAACAAGGTTCATAGAGTGTCCCCCCAGCACAGGATACGGCATTTATTTGCCGCTAAGTTCGCCAGAGGTCAATTCCCAAGTCAATGAAACTTCATTTTAACCACTTAGAAGACTGATAAATGGATTCAAACTCGAATCTACGCGGTATTCATCGGCTTATTTGCCGTTAAGCCTTTCTTTTGCCCCTTCCTATCGTGTATAAAATGTCATGACCTGATAAAAAACAGGTTGATATCTGAGGCTCTATCAAAAAGGAGAGAAGCAATGAAAAAAAGCTTACTTGTAATTCTGGCTGTTCTTGCCGTTCCCGCTTTCGCAAACGGCGGTGCAGATGATGACGGCGCCAAAGTGTACGTTTTCGCATCAGACGCCACATGGCCCCCCATGGAATATGTTGACGACAATGGCGACATTGTCGGTTTCGACATGGACCTTCTCGAAGTCGTGGCGGAAGCTGCCGGATTTGAATACGAAGTTCAGAATACCGGTTGGGATGGAATCTTCGCCGGCCTGGCCAACGGGGCCTACGACGCCATCATCAGCTCGGTCACTATCACCGAAGAACGGAAAGTCACTATGAGTTTCTCCAGTCCGTATATTAACGCAGGACAGATTCTGATTGTCCCCGACGGCTACTCC
>JAUVIY010000065.1 GCA_030592625.1 Spirochaeta sp.
ACACCATTGAGACGACCCTTGCCGTCGGTAACATAGACATAACGACCGTCATGTCCCAGAGTCGGGCTTGTACCGCTTCCGGTATTGCCGATGAGGGTTTCAAAGGCGATCTCGAGGCCATCCATACCAGGGTCGATGCCGTAAAGAACCGTCTCATCAGATTTGCGCCCGGTGGCAATAATATAAATACGGCCGGTTGCGGGATGAACACAAGGTGTATTGGCCATCTCCATATCCAGTCCGAAAATGGCGTCTCAGGTTTCCCGGATAAACGGTTCGTATACCAGACCGGTAAACAGTCCCGGCGGGGGAATCGCCGAGGGGGGTCCTTTCACTCCCGGGAGCTGGAGGAGCGGATAAGCCAGGCTTCCGTTGTGTCGGTTGAACACCCCGACATTTCCGTCACCGAAGGCATATCCAACTAGATCCGAGGTGAGTATGAACGCCGAGAAACCGATACGGTTCACACCGATTTCCGGAAGGTTGATGGTCCAGAGTTTCTCTCCATCGGAAGCTCGGTAACGCCGGAGCTGGTTTGCATCCGCCAGGTAGAGATCGTCGTCGTCACCCAGGACCGGAGCCGACACAAAGGCAGCGTAGTCCAGATCGTCGAGGTTCTCCATAGGCTTCGATGCCCAGCGCAGATTCCCGAATCTGTCGAATGAGTGCAGATGGGACCGGCTCGGGCCTCCGGCAGAAGTGACGTAGACATTACCCGAAGCATCGACCGTGGGTCCCATGAAAAAATTCTCCCCTTCCAGGGCGTACCAGGAAGGTACAATGGAATCCGGTGACGGATAGGGCACGTAGTCGGAGTTTCGAGTGTCCCTATGGGCGCCCGGCCAGGGAGACTCGGTATATGGACCATCATTCAGAGCAACGGAACCCGGCGGCAGAGGGGCGACTTCAATATTCATTGTCGGTATTCGACTACCGCAGGACGCGAGGTTCAACGTAACAAACAGAACCGAAAAAGCAACAAACGATTTCTTGAGTAAATTCCAAACACAGTCAGTCATAGAACCTCCGGGGACAAAGAGATTATTACCGAATGATACGGTGAACGTGATTAGTCGGACAATGCCTGCTGTATATTCCAGGTATCTAAGATTGTACCCGGGTCGATGGCTCCAACTTGTCCCATTTCAGTCCCTTGGGGGGATTCCAATTCGTCATTTTTACCAGGAGTGTCTCCGGATCAGCATCGACAAGAAGTGAGTCTCTCTGATTGCCCCGCAGGAAACCTTCCGAGGTCATACCATCCAGGAAGGTCAGCAGGGGATCGAAATAACCCTTCACGTTGAGCATGGCCACCGGTTTCGCATGGTAGCCCAGCTGGTTCCAGGTCCAGGCCTCAAAGGTTTCCTCCAGTGTACCGATGCCTCCCGGAAGGGAGATGAAGGCATCGGAAAGCTCGTACATCCGGGCTTTGCGTTCGTGCATGCCGGGAACGACTTCCAAAGTAATGCCTTCCTGACCGGGGACATGGTCTGCAATGCGCTTCGGGATGATGCCTGTCACCTTGCCGCCGCCGTCACGAACCGCCGTGGATACAAGGCCCATGAGGCCGATGTTACTCCCACCGTAGACCAGGTTCAAACCGCGGCGCGTCAGGAGGTCACCCAGAATCCGGGCTGCATTTCCATAAATCGGATCGGTTCCTGTGCCGGAACCGCAGAATACACAGATCGATTTCAACTCATCCATGGCGCCATCATACCAGAATAAGCTTGAACTGTTCCCGGGCCGACTCGGAGTTATGAATCTACGGCAGTTTTACGCCGGGATGTGGACAGCGCCGAATTCAACCGCGAAGGGGTTCCCCGAGGCTGGGCTTTGTTGACTTGTCGGGATTGTTCCTCGGCTGACGCCTGCGGTATGACCCATAATCACAGTCGCGCTGTTTGCAATTGCCGTTCCTTTCGGGATGGCCGGTAGTAGCTGTCGTGACTTCGACATGGTGATCGGTTATTTCTATATTGGTAGTCTTTTATTCGATATCCTGAGATTGTGTCCGCATTGCGGACACAATTGGGCTGCTGGAAATGGAGCAGTACAGGAAAAGGCCGCAGCAGCCGTTGAGTACTGCAGACATGCGTCGGACTTCACCACGAAGAACAACGGCAAACCCTGGCAGTATGTTATCATTCCCCACAACGTTGTTTTGGCAAACATGGGATTGAAAACGCTGGCTATGAAGTACCTTTACAAAAACAGTTGAAGGGGCGAGTCCTTGACCATTATCCCACGCTCCATCAACCTGTTCTCATGACCTTCAAAGAACACCTGGTTAACGGCGTCGTCTCGTTATTCTTATGGCTTACCTGCAAAGTGGAAGTCGAAGGTTTGGAAAAGATACCACAATCCGGACCGGCCATCCTTATTACCAATCACACCACGAACTCAGAGGGACCGCTTTTCTACATGAGTCTCCGTCCTCGCAGAACCATCGCCCTGGCCAAGCAGGAACTCTGGGATAATGTCTTCACCCGGGCGGCCATGGAGGCCTGGCAATCCATTCCGATTGACCGGGGTGGTATGGATATGAAGGCCATCCGCAGCTGTTTCAGTGTGCTGGATGACGGGAATTTCCTCTGCATCGCCCCCGAAGGAACCCGCAGTAAAACCGGTGCCCTCAAGAAGGCCATGCCCGGTACGACGTTTTTCGCCTCTCGTCAGGGCGTTCCGATTTACACGATGGTGCAATGGGGTCTTCTCGATCTGTCTTCAAACATGAAGAAATTGCGAAGGACAAAAGTGCATCTTCGCTGCGGCGATCCCTTCATCGTGGAAAAGGCCGGCGGGGGTAAAATCAGGGCGGAAGACAGGGTAAAGATGGCCGATGAAATGATGTACCGCCTCGCGGAGCTGCTTCCCGAAAAACTGCGTGGGTATTATGCGGATCCGACCGGGAAGACTTCGGAGTTTGTGAAAGAGCTGTAATGGGGCCGGTGACTCTTTATCCACATCGTAAGTATCCGCCGGATCCAGATATTACACTTCATTTATTTCTGAATAGGATAATGCACTATGAAAATAGATGAGTTTGTGAAAAGAAAAGTTTCAAAATACTATTGGAACGATGAAATAAATTGTGCAACAACAACACTGGAGATTTTATCAGAAGCTTTTGGTATCGAATTGAACAAACAAATAGTTAACGCGGCTATAGGTATGCATGGTGCAGGTGAATACGGTGCTCAATGTGGATTAGTTGAAGGAACTCTGATGTTTCTGGGTATTTATGGAAGGGAACATATTATTCCTGATAATATAATAATTCAATCTTGTAGAGAATTTGCCAATCTGTTTGAAAATGAATTTCATAGCTTACAATGCAGTATTTTAAGGCCAGAAGGGTTTCATCCTGACAATCCACCACACATATGTGAACCGCTTACATGTAAAGCTGTTGAATTTTCGATTAAATTTATTTCAACTTTGAGAGAAGACCTGAAACAAAAGGAGCGTATAAATAAACGTTCCACCTGACCTTATGTATTTTTCAGCTCCGGGTCGATCCATCGGAACCGGAATCTCCGGTAGTTTCATCTGTAGAAACCAGGGTCTCCGCCGGTGGGATATCCACGTCCAGCGCCGCTTTGAGAAGTTCTTCGGCGGTTTCCACCGGGGTGAACTCCAGTTCCTTCCGGACATCTTCGGGGATATCCTCGAGGTCTTTCTCGTTCTCCACCGGCAGGATCACCCTCTTTGCACCGGCACGATGAGCGGCGATTACTTTTTCCTTGATGCCTCCTACCGGCAGCACCGCACCGCGCAGGGTGATTTCGCCGGTCATGGCCGTGGCCGGTGGAACGGCTTTAGCCAGAAGAAGGGAGGCAAGGGCGGTGATGATGGTAACCCCCGCCGACGGTCCGTCCTTGGGTACGGCTCCTGCCGGGACGTGGACGTGGATGTCGTTTTTCAGGAAGTCCACCGGACCGGCCAGGTGTCCCAGCCGTGAGCGTACCAGGCTCAGGGCGATGGATGCCGATTCCTTCATCACATCCCCGAGCTGACCTGTGAGTGTGAGGGATCCCTTGCCGGGCATGATTCCGGCTTCGACGAAGATAATGTCCCCGCCGACGGGGGTCCAGGCCAGACCGGTGGCCACCCCCGGCAGACTTTCCTTCCTCATGTCATCCAGCCGGATCTTCGGCCGCCCCAACAGGTCGTGAAGGTTCTCAGGCTTCACGATGTAGGGAAGTTCAACCTTGCCTGAGACGATTTTCTCCGATGCGGCCCGGGATATCTTGGCCAGCTGCTTAGCCAGTCCCCGGACACCGGCTTCACGTGTGTACTTGTCGATAATCACCTTCAGAGTCTCTTCACCTATTTCCAGACGCTCGCCGTCCAGGCCGTGCTCATTCAATACCTTGGGAACCAGGTGATCGGCAGCGATTCTGAGTTTCTCGTGATTGGTGTATCCGTTCACCTCGATGATTTCGGTCCGGTCCATGAGCGGGACCGGAATACCGTTTTTGCTGTTGGCGGTCCCGATGAACAGGACGTCCGAGAGATCGTAGGGAATCTCCAGGTAGTGATCGGCGAAGGTCACATTCTGCTCGGGATCCAGTACCTCCAGCAGAGCGCTGGTAGGATCCCCTGCAAAGGATGAGGACAGTTTGTCGATCTCATCCAGAACAAAAACAGGATTACGTTTTTCCGCCTTACGCATGCAGGCGATGATGCGGCCCGGAAGAGAACCGATGTAGGTACGTCGGTGTCCCCGAATTTCCGCTTCGTCCCGAACTCCGCCCAGGCTGGCCCGAACGTAGGGGCGGTTCAGGGCTTCAGCAATGCTCTTGCCAAGGCTCGTTTTCCCGGTTCCGGGAGGCCCCACGAGCAGGAGGATAGACCCCTGTTTCTCTTTCTTGAGTTTCATCACCGCCAGATGCTGTATGATGCGCTCCTTCACTTCTTTCAGGCCGTGATGATGGGCATCCAGGACCCCACGGGCTTTATCCAGATCCACATCTTCTGCCTCGGCGGCCTTCCAGGGCAGATCCAGGATGAGATCCAGGTAGTTGCGGATCATGGAGGCTTCGGGATTGTTCTTTTCCATGTCCTCAAGCCGTTTCGCTTCCCTCAATGCGATTTTCCGGGCCTCGTCCGGAAGTTCTGCCTCATCGATACGGTCCAGGTATCTTTTCTCGCCTTCGGAACCCGACTCATCCTCTTCTCCGAGTTCCTCCCGGATGGCTTTGAGCTGCTGTCGGAGCATGTGCTCCCGGTATGATTTGTTGGTCTGTTCAGAAGACTTTCGGGCGATTTCCAGCTGCATCTCGATGGAGTTTTTCTGGATGAGCAGTACGTCGATGAAGCGCAGGGCACGGTCGCGATGGGAATCGATTTCCAGCAATTCCTGCTTCTCGGCGACCGACATGGGAATGTATGGCATGGTGGTCGCCATGATCAGATCGATGGAATCCATTTTGAGAATTGGATTGATCAGAGCCTCGGCTCCCCGGAAGTTCTTACTCATCTCCCTGATGGCATCCAGAGCGAAACTCACCATCTCGGAATGACTCTTCTCGTCCAGGTCTTCGACGGAATCCAGGGGAGTCACTTCTCCAACGGGAACCAGGGCGACGGCTTTATCTATAACGATACGTTCAACTTTCACCCGGGAATCAGCACGGAAAATGAGAACGGCTCCGTCGTCGGATTTGTGCATTCCTGAGATTTCTCCCGAAACACCGACGGGATAGAAGGCGCCGGTAGGACGATCCTCTGCACCATGACCGGATTCGTCCAGGGTGAGGGCGAGGGCTCTTGTCCGGCCCGAGTTCATGCGGTTTTCCAACGCGTTGGAAATAACGGCATCCACTTTCACTTTAGTGGTGACTCCCGGAAATATGACGGCATCCTCGATGGGAATGATGATTGTATCGTTGACTGTCAGGTCTGACATGCTTGCCTCCCGTCGGTATGAATTATATATATTTCGGTAATCGAAACATAATCACGGAGCAGGGCGGGGTCCAGTGAAATGTCAGGAATGTCTATTTTGTAACGATCTTCTTGAGCAGTCTCAGGAATTCGTCCTGTTCATCTCGAGTCAATCCCGAAAGGATGTCATGACTCACCATTTTTCTGGCGGCGCCGCGTCGTTTCCATGCTTCAAGCCCCGTTTCCATGAGCCCCACCCGGATGACCCGCCGATCGTCATCGTCGCGTGTTCTTTCAAGCAGATCTCTGGAAACCAGTTTATCGGTGATACCCGTCAGTGTGCTCATGGCCAGTCCACTCGACTCCGTCAGATTCCCCATAGTGAGAGGACCCTTTGCGGCCAGAATTTCCAGAATATTCAATTCGTTTTCATTCAGACAGGTGAGGGGAGATCCGGAACAGGCATGGCTCATGGAATTGTGCCGTTTTTCCAGGAACGCCTGTATGAGTTTCTCGAGCGTAATTGAACACGGATAATCATCGGGCTTTTTCATGACTCTCCCTCTCCAGAATTATTCTCTTGCGTTCCAGACCCCAGCGATACCCCCCAAGGCCTCCGTCACGTCTGATTATGCGATGACATGGGATATATAGTGCGATTCTGTTTGCTCCGCAGGCGCTTGCCACCGCCCGGACCGCTTTCGGTCGTCCGATACGCTCGGCGATGTCCCCGTAACTGGCGGTTTCTCCCCGGGGAACCTCCATCAGGGCCTTCCAGACCCGTTTCTGAAAGGCTGTACCGATAATATCCAATGGTATGTTAAACTTTTCAGGAGGAGTGTCGATTTCTGCGATTGCTCTTTTTAGTATTTCGGTTTCGTCAGGGGAACTCTCTCGCAGATCGGCTTCCGGGAAGCGTTTCCGGAGCATCCTCGGAAGTTCCAGGGGATCGTCTCCGAACATGACGGCGCAGATTCCCCGGTCGGTGGCGGCAATAAGAGTCCATCCGAGAAAACATTCGGCCAGGGCGTACCTGATGGTGATACCGGGAGCGCCTTTGCCATAATCGGAGGGTGTCATACCCATTCGTGTTTTTAACTGATCATAGGCCCGGCCGGGGCCGGAGTAGCCTGCTTGGTATATGGCTGTGGTGACGGAGTTGCCATCGTCCAGGGCTTCCAGGAAGCGGTCCGACTGTTTCGATGATGCGTATTCTTTGGGTGTAATTCCGGTAAGCTTCTTGAAAAGACGGTGAAAATGACCCTGGCTCATATTCGCTTCGGCGGCCAGTTCGGCCAGTGAAGGCTGAGCAGGGGATGATTCAATACGGCGGCAGGCGGCGGTGATAAGGCCGGCTTTTATTTCAGCCATCGGTGTGGAGTCGGGACTGCAGCGTTTACAAGGCCGGTAACCGGCCTGTTCCGCATCATGGGTGGTGGAGTAAAACTCGACGTTACTCCGTTTAGGCAGACGGGAGGAACAACCGGGCCGGCAATAGATCCCGGTGGTCTTCACCGCATATACGAAGGTTCCCTCTGCTCCGGAATCCCGATTCTTCACAGCCGTCCAAAGTTTATTGTCCACGTTTGAACACCCTTCCGTCGATGACAAGTAGTCCTGTGACAAGAACCAGCAGTGCCGCCAGTTCCTGCATGCGAATCGTTTCTCCAAGAATTGCCGCTCCCAGGAAAATGGCTACGAAGGGGATAATCATAGTGACCAGAAGAGCGTTCCCCGCTCCGGCTCGTTTCAGTACACGGAAGTAGAGAATGTAGGCAAGAGCAGTAGAAATCACCGCCAGGCCCAGGACGGCCAAAACGGTTTGAGTTCCGGGCCATGCCATGTTCCAGGGTTTATCAACTATCAGGGCCAATGGGACGAGTATCAGTGACGATCCGATGAGCTGTCCTCCGGCAATGATGATGGGATCCATACCGGCCTTTCCGAACCTTTTTCCGAAAATCCCCGCTATGGAATAGGCGAGTCCGGCACCCAGGACGGCCAGACGGGGCAGATGATCGAACCCTGAATCGCTGAGGGCGCCGGGTCCGATCAATACGATGACACCGACCAGTCCTATGAGGATACCGATGAACCGGGATGGAGTAAATTTCTCATCTTCAGTGAAAAAATGGGCCAGGATAATTGCAAAGATCGGTGTGGTGGCATTGAGGATCGATGCCAGACCTGCTGTAATCCGGGTTTGGCTCCAGACGATGAGAGCGAAAGGAATGGCATTGTTGATAAAGCCCATCAATAACAGATTGCCGGCCATTTTCAAGGATAAGTTATAACGGCGTCCTGTCAGGAGAATGACGGTGTTCAGGATAATCGCGGCGATTGACACTCTCAAGGCAACGATGGTGAAGGGAGGCAGCTGCCGTAATGCGGCGCCGGAGAAGATGAACGCACTGCCCCAAAGGAAACCCAATGCGAAAAGTATCAGCCAGTCGGAAGTAGTCATCTTCATGTTCATAGATGATAGAGCAGTCTTCCCGTCAGTGACATCCCGAAACTTGCGAACTAATTTCTGGTGTGGTATCCCGTAAATACTCCGTATATGAGTGTTACATTCTGGGAGCGGAACTGACCGGGAGCATTGCGAATAAGCCACCCTCGTTCTAGCGGTACTCGCCTTTCAGGCTTGTCGGGATCGTTCCTCGGGCTCCGCCCTCCGGTACGACCCTTAATCCGTTCCGACGAATTTTCGGGACACCACACTGCGATCCCGCTTTACTGAATGAGCCTTACCAGTATCCGCTGTCCATATCCAGATCAAGATCTTCCAGCAGCACTGATTTGTCCTCGAGTGTTTCAAGATAGAGCCGACCGCTCTTTATCTTAAAGCCCAGAGGAGTTGCACCATATGCTTCCAGCAGGGCGTCGGAGACTTCTTTCATCCGTGGAAGAGACCAGAGGTGAAAGGATTCCTCAATATTTCCACCGCTGGTAAAGCCATGCTGATAACTGATTACCGCCCATTTTATATCGGGGCTGACATCCATCAGAGTAAAAGTAAGAAACTCACCTTCAGCGGTATATCCTTTTTCACGTGCTATCGATTGAGCATCAACAAGAACCAGTTTTCTGTTCTTTGTTGTTTGAATAATAATCTTCTCGCTATCTGCCTCAAGCGAAACGGCGGTAACCTGTTCGTCAGGTGCCAGGAACTGATCTGGTTCCTGATTGGTGAAATCAATCCCGGCAATACAGGTATCATCCCAGATACTGCCCGGATACACCGATTCGATTTCAAATTTCAGAACAAGGAAATCCCGTATACCGCGTTCCTCCGGAAAATCATACTTGTAGTACTTGAATCCTTCTTCACTGAAAGTCGCCACATCGTCAGCGTTAAAAGGCAGTTCAATCTGCTGGGCACCCATCTTGTCACTGAGAGTGATAATTGCGGATTCATCCATTGGCATAATGTCTGCTTCAAATCCTGTCTGTCCCTCTCTGCCATCGAAAGTAAACCCGGTATAAATTGAAACCCTGAGATCTTTTACCCGGTTGTTCTTGAAAAAAAGACTTTCCGACTCCTGGTATCCATTATAAATAATCAGATATTTCATAAACTGACCTGGAATCCCGACTAGAACATAGGAGCCGATTCCGGGACCGTCCTCCCCTTCCACCCAGGAGCTTGAAAGATCGTTATCAAAAAGATTCATCGGACTGTATCTGCCAATTTCCATAAAGTCAGAAGGTTTTTCCAATTCCGACGATGCAGAATAGATTCCCCCGGCATCGTTGAAGAAGACACTTTCCCACTGAGCGAAGAGAGAAGATACCGGAATGAAAAGAATAAAAAGAATAAAAGGAAGCAGTGATTTATTCATTTTGAAAGGATAACCCCAGATAGTCAGTAACACAATAAGGCCGGAATAATGACGAAGATCGGTGGTGTGGCATTATTGTCCCCTTGACGATGGATTTTCCAGCTCATAAAATGTTATCCAACTATTTTTTTGTTTTAATGATTTCCTAACGAACGAGAGGAGTCTTCCGTGAGCTTGTTCCCGGAAACAATCGATTCAGAAGAGATGCTGGATCAGCTGATCAGTGAACCATCGGAAGAACTGATTCAACTATGTGCAAGCTGGAATGGAACCACCGCAATTCTCGGAATCGGTGGGAAAATGGGTCTGCATATGGGGATGATGCTGGCAAAAGCCAGGGATCGTTCCGGGTTCAAAGGCGATATCCTCGGTATTTCAAGATTCTCGGATCCAACGGCCCGGGAAAAGATTGAGTCTTCCGGGATTCGAACCATCACTGCTGATCTTATGGACCCGGATGTTGTGGCAGGATTGCCCGACGCGGATCGAATCGTATACATGGTCGGCAGGAAATTCGGAACCGAAGGATCCGAAGGGCTCACCTGGGCCGTGAACACCCTGGTGCCTGCTCTAGTATGCAGACGATATGTCGGCACTCCGATAGTGGCCTATTCCACCGGTGCGGTGTACGACCGGGTTCCGGTGAACAGCGGTGGGGCAACAGAGACCGCAGCTCTCACTCCTGTCGGCGAATACGCGAATGCCGCAGTGGGCCGGGAAAGAATATTCGACTATATGTGTGAAGAGACCGGGACGCCGATCTGCCTTATCAGGCTCTTCTACGCTATCGATCTACGTTATGGTGTACTTCGGGATATCGGAGACAAAGTGGCTGCCGGCGAGCTGATCGATCTGAACATGGGGTTTGTGAACGTCATCTGGCAGGGT
>JAUVIY010000296.1 GCA_030592625.1 Spirochaeta sp.
AAATGAAGTGAAAGCGGCCTGGGCCAGAGAGCTGTGGGAGGCTGAGCCGGCACTGGCAAGGCGTCTGATCCGTTCATCCATGACAGGGACAAACGACCATGTACTGGGGATAACGGCAATGAAGGTTGATCCTGAAGCGGTGACTCCCAGATTGTATGAAGCCCGGTTATGGGAATTATTCGAATCCGTTACATCCGGTGACGACACGGTACAGAGTACCGATGGACGAATACTGACGATATTTCTACTCGATTATATGGCTTCACGAAAGAACCTGTCTTCCGTGGACGTCGCCATAGATCGGTATCTGAAAATATACCCTGATGACAAGTGGATTCTTTCGTGGAGAATGGCAGCAGATGCAGCACGAGGTATGGCGCTGATTGATCTGGTGGCCCCTGCCGCAGGTGAAATTTCGCCTGCTGAAGATTTCAGAACCCTGGCAAGAGCTGAAAACAGTTGGCGGGCCCTCCATGACTCCGCTTTGTATTCCATGATGGCTTCAGATGAGCTCAAAAAGATCTTAAAATATTTTCCGGAGACCGCTTCCCGGGATGACTCGGATATTCTTGAAGCGGCAATACTGGAAATCCTTAAGCCCTATATGTTTCTGCCGCATATATCAGGATCGCCACTGGAAGATCGAATCGGAAATCTACTGAAGAGTCGGGAAGATTTGTCTGATTTCGGCAAGAAACTGGATTTATCGGGAAAACGAGGGGCAATCGCCCGATCCCGGGCGGCAGCCGCGTTTGAAGATTCTTCCTCATCTCTTCTGGCAAATGCTCTTGAAGATTTGTCCCAGGCAGGAATGTCGGCTGAAAACCTGGCTGCCGAGGATCGTGCCGTCCTGTTATACCTTGAAGCCCTTATTCTGAAAAAAAGCGGACGGCTCGAGGAATCGGTCAACCGGGCCCGTGCGGCAGCTGAAGTCGATCCGGATCATGCAGGTGCCCGGGAATTCTTAATGAATGAGGTTATATTGTGATAGCTCTGAAAAACAGCATGCAGCAGGATAGAATCCGCCGTTCCGCCGCATTGCGGTCAGCGGTTTATTCCCGTATCCGTACACTGATGGAACCTGGCATCTGTACACTGGATATCGATCGAGTTGTTGAAGAAACCATCAAGTCCGGAGGCGGAGTTCCCGCCTTCCTTGGATACGGCGGTTTTCCGGCCTCTGTCTGCACATCGGTAAACGACCAGGTTATTCACGGCATACCGAATGAACATCCATTAACTGAAGGTGACATCGTCGGTTGTGACATCGGTGTTATCCTTGACGGATATTACAGCGATTGCTGCAAAACCTTCGCCATTGGCGAAATTGCCGCCGATACCCGGAAACTCCTGGATGTTACTGAGAAATCTTTAGGTGCCGCCGTGAAGGTATGTCGGCCCGGTGGAAGAGTAAAGGATATCGGTAAAGCGGTTACGGAAGTGGTTGAACCTTACGGTTACGGTATTGTTTACAGTTACTGCGGTCATGGAGTTGGTTTATCACTGCATGAGGATCCCCAGATTCCGAATTATTATCCTTCAAGAGGACTTAATCCTCGTCTGAAACCCGGTATGGTTCTTGCCATAGAACCCATGATCAACGCGGGTAAACCGGATGTGGAAGTTCTGAATGACGGCTGGACTGTCATAACGGCCGATGGATCCCTGAGCGCCCATTTCGAGCATAGCGTCCTTATTACCGAAAATGGCGCAGAAATTCTCACTTCCTGGGGAGGCTGATGCTGCAGAGAAAGAATTTTTCCATTCTTACCGGATTGCTGATCGGTTGTCTTGCAGGGTATGCCGTATTCATTACCGCTGCCTGGCTCAAACCCTCAATGCTGCCGGTACGGCAGGCCAGGGCCGAAGTCCCGGATTCTTCACTTTATGCATCCGCCGAAGACGTTCAGGAGGCTTTCAGAGCGGTCAGCGCCGAAGTACTACCCACAGTCGTGGAGGTGTCCGTCAAAACTGAAGGTCTCATCGAGCAGGATGATGACATTGAACTTCCATGGAATGAATTCTTTTATAATCCCCTGGAGGATAACGAAAGTCCCCGATCTTTTCAGAGTCAGGGACTGGGAAGCGGTATCATCATCGAGAGACAGGAGAACGATTATTTCGTCATAACCAATACCCATGTTGTCGGAAATGCCGAAGAAATTTTCATCGAACTCAACGACGGCAGTTCCATATCGGCAGAGCTTGTCGGTAAGGACGAGAGGAAGGATCTGGCCCTGTTGAAATTCTCGTTCCCGGATAGAGTGCTGCCTGTAATCCGCCTCGGTGATTCCGACAAACTCTATGTCGGAGACTGGGTGCTGGTATTCGGCAGTCCCTTCGGTTACGAGCAGTCGGTCAGTTCCGGAATCGTCAGTGCCCTGGGCCGCAAAGACGGGCCGGGGGATAATATCAACGATTTCATTCAGACCGACGCCTCCATTAATCAGGGGAATTCCGGAGGCGCTCTGGTAAATATCCGGGGGGAACTCGTCGGGGTCAATACCTTTATCACCACGCCCAACAGCGGAAGCATCGGCCTGGGTTTCGCCATTCCCGTGAACAACATTATCACCACCTTTCGACAGCTTATCGACACCGGCGAGGTGAACTATGGATGGCTTGGCGTCAGTCTTGGCATAGTGGGCGAGGAAGCGGCCGAGTCTCTGGGTTACGGATTGAAAGAAGGAGTGATGATTTATCAGGTTTTTGAAGGTTCGCCGGCAGATCTGGGCGGATTACAGCCGGGAGACCTCATCACATCGCTGGACGGAAAGCCCATGAATGAAACGGATCGCCTGATATACAGAATCGGCGACAAGGCGCCGGGAGATACCGCTCTGTTCACCGTAAATCGCTTTGGAGAGCCGCACACAATTGAAGCACTCATAGGTGAACGTGAAGGCGAAGAGGCCGTCAGGGCCCTTCATGGGCGTGCTATGCCCGGTTTCGTCGCCGCCCCGCTGATGCCCGACCTGAGAGCCGCCATGAACCTGCCTGAGGACATCAGCGGTATTCCGGTTGCCGAAGTTTATCCCCGAACTTCAGCTCAGGCTGTGGATCTCAGACCGGGGGACATCATCATCGCCGTCAACGACACGATGATTGTTACACTGAAAGATCTGTACCTGGCCATCGGCCCGTCGATTTCCAAAGCACCCGTATATACCGTTTATAGAAACGGAGAAACACTCAAACTTGAAGTAAAAAAATCGGAGAAGCTCCATGAGTAAGGAATTCCTGCCCTACAACATGGTACGCAATAATGCCCTGAAGCTTGCCAAACGTATCTTTGATGACGGATTCATGCCCGACATCATTTATGTTCCCCTGCGGGGCGGTGCATACATGGGGAATGTCTTCAGCGAGTTTTTCAAGCTGGTCAATACCAAAGACCGTCCGGTGTTTTATGCCGCCGTGGTGGCGCGCTCCTATACCGACATCCACAAAAGCGGCCGTGTCCGAATCGACGGCTGGACCTACGACCCCGAATACCTGCGCAGCGGAGACAAAGTGCTTTTCGTCGACGATATTTTCGATACCGGCAGAACCATCAATCATCTGGTGGAATGCATCCTGGATAAGGGACTTCCCAGAGAAGATGTGAAAATCGCCGTCCATGACTACAAAATCGCAGCCTACAGGGAACATCTTCCCATCAAGCCGGATTACTGGTGGCGGAAAATAGAAGTGGCAAAACCTGAAGATGACACCTGGATCCACTACATGAGCCACGAGCTCGAAGGGCTTTCAGACCCCGAAATTGAAGAGCATTATCTTGCAAAAGATCCTGACC
>JAUVIY010000271.1 GCA_030592625.1 Spirochaeta sp.
AACCTTCATTGCCGTTATCCCCAGTACATGGTCGTTTGTCCCTGTCATGGATGAACGGATCAGACGCCTTGCCAGTGCCGGCTCAGCCTCCCACAGCTCTCTGGCCCAGGCCGCTTTCACTTCATTTTTTTCCGGAAACAGGACAAGGGCTTCATTGAGAATCCCTTCCGATGCTCGAATATTTCCGACTGATTGTTCCAGAACCGCCAGATTCACCCATAGACGCCAGGAATCATCAGGTAATTCGACTTCCTCTTTTGATATATAAATGAGTTCCATGGCTTCGTTCCAGGCCTCACCCGCGTTATCACGATACTTGGTTTTTCCCTGAAACAGATACTGTTCCCAGTAAAGGTCACCGAGAATCTGGAGACTTTCCCAGGAAGAAACTCTTCGACGTCGTGTATCATCAAGCCGCATTGTCAGCCACTTGATAGCATCATCCTTATGCCCTGCATCCTGAGCCATTCCAGCCAGAGCCGCAGCGACTCCCCTTCTGGCGAAGATTTCCGTATCTGCCCATCGTCTCTCGTTTCGCATCAGGATATCGGCCATCTCATATGCTTTTTCGGGTTTACCGTTCAGCATGTATAAGAGAGCCGCATCAAAAGTCAGCTCGGCTGATTCAGTCAGCATGGCAGCATGTTCAAGGAATTCGGGATCAGGCCTTTCTTCAATCCCGCTCAAGAACAATTTGATTTCTTCTTCGGAATCACCTACGGCTGTTTTCAGCTTGATTTCAGCTCTGAGTGACAACCATTCATTTCCGTCTATCGATCCAATATGCTGTGCCGCTTTCGTCGTGTCGCCGCTGCGGAGCAACCCCCATATCCAGTAAGCCGGAAAATCATTATCACCTGGTACTGAAGACGAAGCACGACCGGCCAGGACCGTGAATAACTTGTAATCATCCGAAGAAGGGTTTTGAGAGATGGAAGATGCGGAAAGAGCCAGAATACGACGCCAGTTTGCCGCTGATACGGCATGCCTGGATGCTCTGAGAAGTTCACGCTTCAGAAGATTCTGTGATCCGTCGGAGAGTGCGAATTCAGCGGAAAGGATCGATTCGTCGAATTTACGATTGTCAGGAATTCGAATGAGAATTATCGCAAGGGTTACGGCGAGGGCCACCATCATCAGAACAGCTGCCAGTATCGAAAGGATCCGGCCGCCTCTACCGTCAATCATAGGTATTAGGATAGGGTCGCTTTGCGGATACCGTCAAGAACACCGTTCACGAAACGGTATGATTCGGGAGATCCGAATTTTTTTGCAATCTCCACGGCCTCATCGATGGTTACTGAAGACGGAATATCCTTTTGATACAACAGGGCATAGGCGCTTGTTCTGATAATGGCCAGATCGACCCTGGACAAGCGTTCGAAACTCCATTTTTTAAGATGAAGCCGTATCTGATCGTCGATGCTTTTGATGTTCTCCAGCGTACCGCCGATTATCAATGAGGCAAATACCATGGCCTGTTCATCAAGCTTTTTGTCAAGCCAATCGAATCCGAGCAGTGCTTCCGTATCCGAATGGGCTTCTTCCCAGGCGTAAAGTGCCTGAAAGGCGGCAATTCGTGCATGACGGCGCGCACCCATTACGTTTAGCGGTATTCCCCGAAGTAATTAATGGTAGAAAGACCTCTCAATTCGGCAATGGCTGCCTTTGTAACCGCGTCAAACTTCTGCTGATCCTTGGCTGCATAGATAATCTGCTCAAGATATGAACGAACTTCAATATCCTCTTTCGGCAGAAGCTGTGCCGCTTTTTTTTCGGTAATCTGTACGATATGGTATCCGACATTCGACTTCAGGACATCGCTGATATCCCCAACACCCATTGTGAAGACCTTGCTCATGAAATCTGCTCCATAGAGCTGCTCGGCAACATAATCACCCTTCATGACGGGTCCTATCAGACCGCCTCGGGCTTTGGAAACATCATCCTCCGACTCGGAAGCAACAAGTTCTGCAAAAGTGGCGGGAGAATTCATCAGGCGCCGGTAAACTTCCCTGGCCTTCTCATTCTTCGTCCTGATTTCGGCCGGTGTAGAGTCGTTGGTATTGAAAAATATATGATTAAACCAGACTGAGTCGGATACAACAAATTCGGAAACACGTCGCTGATATTCAGCATTCAGTTCATCCTCCGTTGCAGGACCGATGGCTTGAAACACCGCCTGATCGCTGGAGGTGATGAATTTTTCGGCAAGAAGTTGATTTCTGACGGTTCTTTCGTACTCCTGAAAGTTGATACCCTGCTGTTCAACAACCTGTCTGTACTGAACCTTGTCGGTTAGCAAAGCTCCTGGAGGAATGGCCCCCATGGACTGCAATTGCTGTGACAGCAGTCTCATGCCGGCCTGTTCAACTTCCACATCGGTAACGATCAGGTTGCGATCAGCTTCAGCTGCCTGAATAATTAATACCTGATCAATAAGCTGATCCAGTACTTCTTTCTTTTCAGCGACGGTAAGTGAGCGTCCCTGTTGCTGCTCTATGGCCTGTATGGTCTGTTCCAGCTGGCGACCGGAAATCGGTTCGGTTTTTTCCAGCCTTACAGTGGCGACAGCCATATCCTGTGCAGCCAGAGAAACGGCGGCTGAAAGTAAAAGTGCGATAATAAAAAGACTCTTCCTCATGGTGAACCTCATGTCAGGGGACAGTGTATCCCTATGGAAGAAAATCGTCAGATCAAATGACTGATTTATCGATATGCAGCTTCGATCCGACAGCCTCGGCTTCGGCGGCATTTGTAAGAACGTCGGATTTCTTCAGGTACATACCTTCCGATTCCATTGTCTTCATCAACGATGAGAGTACCTTGCCCTTTCTCAGCCCTTTATTCCCGACGAAGGCATAACAACGCTTACCGGATATATGACCAGCGGAACGGAGGAAGGCACCCAATGCATCGGGTATGGTTTTTGCGAAAGAAGAAGGTGACACAGCTCCTACGGCAATATAGGCGTAAGGTGTCAGAGTCTTCCCAATCTCAGTCCGGGCATTCACCACTGTAACGTCGTGCCCCTGGCGCTCGATACCTTCAGCCAGGGCTCGTACGACATCACTGAAATCTTTCGAATTGTTTAAATCGTAATGAACAACGGCGACTCTCAGTGTTTGCTCCTCAATTCCGACGGTTTATTCAGCATCGTCAAGCGGCTCTTCCAGAAACCAGTCCTGACCTGTTCCAACTGACTGCCGCGACTCACTAATGACATTGTCAACTTCACCGGATTTGTATGCCATTGCAACGGCCAGTGAAGAAACAATGAAAAGCACACCGAGTATCGAAGTGGCCTTGACAAGGACGCTACCGCCGGTAGCGCCGAAAGGTGTTGCCCCTCCACCGCCGCCGAACAAACCTCCAAAGCCTTCACCCTGCTCATCCTGCAGCATAACCAAAACGATAATCAACACCGCCGCTATGGCGAAGATAACGAGAAAAAGTGTTCCAATAATACCCAAAATTGTCTCCAGTTCGGAATTAACCGTCGAATGCGACGATACCCGCGAAAGAATCGGCGTCTAATGACGCCCCGCCAACCAATGCGCCGTCTATGTCGTTCTGAGCCATCAATTCGGCTGCATTGCCGGGTTTGACGGATCCACCATATTGAATGACGACAGAATCAGCGACCGACGAAGAGTATAGCCCGGCAATCTTGCCTCGACAAGCCTGATGAACTGCCTGTGCATCTGCAGCCGTGGCGGTTTTACCGGTACCGATGGCCCAGACCGGTTCATAAGCGATAACGATGTTTTTCATATCGTCGATCCCGACACCGGAAAGGCCGCCCTCGAGTTGTCCGAAACATACATCTTCAACCCTGCCGGTCTCTCTCTCTTCGAGTGTTTCGCCGATACAAAGGACGACTTCGAGTCCGTGGGCGAGAGCCAGTTTCACCTTGTCGTTGATGATTTCATCGGTTTCACCGTAAACATGACGTCGTTCACTATGTCCAAGAATCACCGAATCCACACCCAATTCCTTAAGCATCAATACCGATGTTTCCCCGGTATGAGCGCCGGATTCAACGGAAGCCATATTCTGAGCGGCCAGGGTGACATCAGATCCTTTGAGAACCTCGGCCACTGCCGGGATACAAACAAATGAGGGTGCGATCATCTTACGCGTCGCCGGCCCTTTTTTCATATTCCTCACGGCTTTGG
>JAUVIY010000214.1 GCA_030592625.1 Spirochaeta sp.
AAATGTTTTTGAAAAGGATTTGGATGAAGAAGTTGCCCGGACGGCCATCATTGAAGCCCGCTCCCTGAAGCTGGAAATCGTGGCATACCGACATTCAAACCTCGTTTATGAACGGATGGGAGGGGAAGTTGAGGCTTATAAAAACCGAGTGAAGATTCCCGGTTATGCCGTCGATTTCGATACTTTGGAGATGTTGGAATTCACCAAAGCTATTATCTTTTCTGAACCGAATCGTCTTGAGCCGGTAAAAGAAGCTCTTGAGAAGCGTTTCGCGCCTGAGAGACTCAGTGCAATGTACTCTGAACCCCGCTTTCTTGAACTGATGGGCGGCGGCATAGATAAGGGGAAGGGTCTTCTGGAAGTGTGTCGCATTCATAATATCGATCCGGAAAAAACGACGGCCATGGGTGACGGCTGGAACGACCTGGCCCTCCTGGAAGCCGCTGGAGACGCCTGGGTGATGGGCGGAGCGCCTGAGGGTCTGAAGGCCGGATTTCCCTCCAACCGGATCGCCTTGAGTTCCGAGGAAGATGGTGCGGCTATTGTTATGGAAGCCATGCTTGAATAACTGGCTCGACCGGGTTCGTATCGTTCTCTGCCGCCCAGAGGGAGCACTGAATGTGGGTGCGGTCTGCCGGGCCATGAAATCCATGGGACTTAAAGAGCTTACACTGGTTTCACCGGCCCCTTTCGCCGATGACGATGTATTCAGAATGGCAATCCATGCACGGGAGCTCTATGAAAATGCAGTGATAACCGAAAGCCTCGAAGAGGCCCTGGCCGGTTCCGTCATGACAGCGGGTATCACCCGAAGACGCGGTGTCCGACGGAAATGGTTCAGTATTCTGCCGGAGGAACTGGCTGAAAAATCGGCATCCCTGGACAGCGGAGAAACGGCTCTGGTTTTCGGGAATGAGCAGAACGGCTTGAGCGATAAGGAGCTCAACCACTGTAACATCGCCTGTCACATCCCGACTTCACCGGAATTCCCGTCCCTGAATCTCTCCCATGCCGTTCAGATTGTCACATCGGCGTTTTACCGCAAATCCATCGGCGAGAACACCGGAACTTATAATCCCATTTCCCGGGACGAGGTGGATAACCTGGTGGGAGTTATACATGAATCACTTGAAGCCATGAACTATTTCAAGGCTACCGACAGTTTTCATACCGACCGGTATTTCCGTGACATACTGACTCGGGCCGGTTTAAGCGTCCGGGAAGCCCGTCATATGGGAAAGGTGTTCCGAAAACTCCAATACCTGAGGTCGTCGGAGTCCGGGGAGTCATGATGGCGCCCGGTGAACGAAAGGCCTATATTCCGGCACTCGGGGCTGTCGCCTTATGGTCGACTGCAGCCGTGGCTTTCAAGATGGCACTCAGGGAGCTGGCCCCCCTCGATCTGGTGACGATAGCTTCATTCTTTTCCTGGCTCAGTCTCGGCGCCATACTGCTTGTCCGGAGGGCCGGTACACCCGGGAGCAGCCCATTGACAGGGAATCGTCGGACCCTTGTATTTTCGGCACTCCTGGGTCTTCTGAATCCACTGGCCTACTACTGGATACTCTTCGCCGCATATCACCGGCTTCCGGCCCAGGTGGCTCAGCCTCTCAATTACACCTGGCCCCTTTTCCTGGCGATCCTGGCGGCTCCACTTTCGGGAAATAAACCGACGGGGCGGGATATGGCCGGTCTGCTGATCAGCCTGGTGGGGGTGGTGCTGATATCATGGCGTCCTCGGACCGGCGTCGAATCACTTGATCCGGTTGGAATCGCCCTGGCTCTGGGCAGCGGTATCGTCTGGGCCTATTCATGGCTGGCGGGTACCCGGTTGCGTATCGACGGAACCCTGCGGCTCTTTGTCGGCTTCAGTGCGGCCCTGGCTGTCCTGGTAGTAATCTGGTGGTGCAGAGGAAAACCCATCCCCATCAGTCCCGTCGGCTGGATCTCGGTAATCTGGGTGGGTTTTTTCGAGATGGGCATCACTTTTCTGCTTTGGAACGGTGCCCTTGAGAGGACTGAAAGACCGGCCAGGATCGGAAATCTGGTTTACCTTGGTCCTTTTATTTCGCTCCTCTGGATCTATCTCATCCTGGGTGAGGTTATTCGTCCGGCTACCGTGGTCGGTTTGGCTGTCATTGTAGCCGGGATACTCACCGGGCAGGATCGGAGGAAAAAGTAATCTCCTCTCCGGGTTTAAGCCCATGCACCACGGTCCGGCCGTTTTCCCGGCGCAGCATCACTCGTTCCAGACCCTTGTCACCCAGTGGGAATTCATCAAGACCGAAGGACAGGACGGCACCGGGGAAAATCCTGTCCTGGGCCGCGATAATTGAACCATCGGCAGCGTTCAGCATTGACCGTAATTCCTTCAGTTCGGCCGCCCCTTCCTTAAGGCGGCTGGTGCCTATGATTATACCCCGTTCCATGTTTGAAATCTCCCGGGAATCTGTTTCCGATCGGGAACGGAGATAATCGATCTGTCGGTCCAGATCATCCACCTGTTCCCGAACGGTTTTAAGTTCCTGCCCGAGTTTGTGGAATGCAGTAAGCTTCACAGGCGGGCATCCGACATAGATCCGGGTAACACCTGCATAGACATTGCCGATACGCTTGCAGCTGATACCGCCGCCAATCGCCGCGATACCGCCGGTGATTTCACCGCGACCCTCGCTGAGTATGACATTTCCGTCGATTTCGATTTCCGAATGGAGCACCGCCTCGGTGATAATCAGGTCTCCGGAAACTTCAGCTCTGACCCCTTCGAGAAACTTGGCATACAGGTCTCCTTTGACACTGCATGAGCCTTCACCGTCACCGACAAGGCCTGCGCTGAGAACCAGGTTCCTGCCGGCTTCCAGATGGCCGCGGCCGACGGTTTTTCCAACCTGTATGTCTCCTGTGGCCCGTACCGTGAATCCGTCTGCAATGGTTTCTTCAACCGACACCGACCCATCAAAATCAATATTACCAGTGGAGTAATCGACATTCCTCACCGTAACTGTGGGTTCGACGGTGACTTCACCGTCATCCAGCCGGACATTACCGTCGATTTCGGCTTCCAGACCTTCTTCAATCTCAAGGACACCTTCTCCAGCCTTGAGTATTTTTTCATTCTCGACCGGTTCGGCATCAATCACCGTTCCGCGGATATCGTAACCGTCTTCCGAGGGGACGGCCGGAATGTGTCGGGCAATGAGTTCTCCGGCTTTTCTGTTCTGTATGAAATTCAATTCTTTCAGATCGATTCGCCCGCTGCTGAATTCCTTCCAGGGTTTACCCCGATCAGTGACAAACAGACATTCGGTACGGGCGGACCGGCCCTTTTTCGGTGCTTTCCCCCGGGCGATAACAAGGGGTTCCCCGGCGGAACCGGGTTTGAGCAGAATTCGAAGGGCCCCCTCATCGATCCCCCTGATGATTCCCTCCGCCGTCATCGCCGAGGCCAGCATATCCTTATCGACGGGAGCTCCACCGGGATGGGGAGCTTCGACGACAGCCTCCGCCTGCATCCCATCCTCCCTGACGGTAATGACGACACGAGCGCTTAATTGAGCTCCCGCCGGCCATTCCACAAGAGTCTCCGCCTGGCCGCTTCCCCGTTCTATGATATCCCGGATTCGCTTGGCCGGAACCGGAGGGATGTCCAGAATCTTCATGCGGGCGGCAATGTCATCGGCATAAACCGGGCGGGGGCGTTTTTCTTCCGGGAGAATGATGAGAACGGCCTGGCCGTTCAGATAACGGAGAGAAAAACCATGCAGCTCCGGATGATCGGCTTCCATGAACTCAGTATAGGGGTCAGGAAGTCATAAATGGACATCAAACAGGGAAAATCCCGCTCCTGAAGGCGCCGGAGGTCAGAAAATCAGGATTTCTTCCGAATAATCCTGAGTAAACCTATAATACCGTCGATCAATCCCCTGGAAGGGCTGATCGGGTGACCAACACATGCGTTTGGATTATGATACCTGAATGGGCTGAAGGCCTCATTATGATCTTGTGCGGAGACTGGCTTGAAAGATTACTATGCGATACTGGGGCTGAAGCCTGAATGCGGCAAGAATGATGTTCGCCGGGCCTACAGGGTCAAGGCCAAGGAAGTCCATCCCGATCTCAGTGGTGACGAGGGTACCGCCCGGTTTCTGGCCCTTAAGGAAGCCTATGAGGTTCTCTCGAGTAAAACGACCCGTGAAGCCTACAACCAGACATGGCATTCAGCACGTCAAACCGGGACAGTTACCGACTGGGATTACAGAGATTTCCTCCATGGCAGAAAGGACGACCCCGAGAGCCTCGCCAGACTTATCTGCTTCGACCTCCTGTACGATCGTGACGCTGAAGCGGTTAGCCTCTATGACGAAGCACAGACTGGAGGTTTCTTTTCCCTGCGTCGGTATCTGGACAGGGAAGATTTCATGGACTACGCATTTCTGCTGGCCGAGGCTTATCTGGAGCAGGACGCCCTGGTGAAATCCTACCGGCTCCTCAGAGGTATTGCCGAGCTGGAAGAGGAAGATCCCTATTTCAAGCACTTCTATGTCGAAGTCCTGGAGCGTATGGCGGCCATCGTCAGGCATAGCCTCCCTGAAGATCCGGATAACAGGCTCAGGATGGCGTTCCTCACCGACCTGGTAAAACTCTCATATCATCCCCGGGAGGAAGCACGCCTGAGAAAACTGCTTTCCGAACTTCTGACGACTGCAGGACGTCACGAAGCGGCCGCCAGAGAGATTTTCCATGCGTATGAATTGGCACCCAAACTACCGGGCCTGGAGGAAACGGTGAAAACTCTGCAGGAACTGGGTTTGGGCTGAGTCTCAATTAAGGTATAATTCCAAGGTGTTCATAAGAATTAATATTCGGAGATTAAAATGAAAGTTTCAATCCGGATCAAATTGATCATAGGC
>JAUVIY010000405.1 GCA_030592625.1 Spirochaeta sp.
CCGAATTTCGGCTGTTGAGAATCTTGTAAAGCTCTTCGGAAAGTCTGGACAGTGAAGCGGAGGCCAGGAGGGGCGCCTCTTTCCTGATTCGGCGCCCGACAGGTCCGGAAATTTTCATTCCCGTAATGGCCGCATATTTCACGGCCCTGAGCATCCTTACCGGATCTTCGGAGAATGACAAGCTCAAGGGGAGAACGCTTTTCAGCACGCCCTTACGGATATCCTTCACGCCGCCGACGAAATCAATCACCGTTTCATCCCCGGGGTCGTAGTAGAGGGCGTTCAGTGAGAAATCCCGGCGCATCACGTCCTCATACAAAGTCCCGAAAACATGTTTACGGTCTCCGGACTCAGGAGCCCGGAAGGTCGCTACCTCGTGGATTTTCCCGTCCCTGAAGTAAATGTGAACCAGACGGAATCGTTTCCCGATCACCCGGGAGTTTCGAAACAGCCTCTTAACACGGCTCGGAGATGCGTCTGTTGCGATATCAAAATCCTTGGGTGTCCGGCCGAGAAGAAGATCCCGAACAGCCCCGCCGACAATGTAGGCCTCATGACCCTGGTCCGCCAGCCGTACACAGATTTTCCGGGCATCGATATCGATACCCGATCTCGGAATAGAGTGATCGAGGCGTTCGTAAACAACAGCCTTGATCGTGGGTTTCCCTGTGGTATCTCGGAAATAACGGGTGCGCATATATTTCAGTAATTCCTGGTTCCAATCATAGCGATTCCTTTTCGGAGGGGCAATTGCTGGTAAGATGGACCAGAATATTGCATCCTGGTGACCTCTGGCGCGCTACAATGAAGATGCTATGTCACTACTCCGGATTACGGCTGTTCTGTTATTTCTCATCTGCCCGACCTTGAGCACTCCTCTCTTCGCCCAGCATGTCCCCGGAACCGAATGGAAGCAGAGGGAAACCGAACGGTTCATCATCATCTATCCCGATACCATGAGTAATGAAGCCGCCGCCCTGGCCGTGGCCCTGGATGACGTACTCATCGATGCCGGCAGCCTCCTGCCCGTAACTCATGAAAAGAAAAAATGGCCATTGGTACTCACAAACCTGGGTCTGGAATCAAACGGTTTTGTTACACTGGCACCCAGGCATTCGGTGTGGTATGCCACTCCCGGTGAAGATTTTACCGCCGTTTCCGACTGGTGGATGCTCCTGGCCAGACATGAGACCCGGCACATGGCCCAATTCGACGCCGCCGACCAGGGTGCCACCCGAGTACTGCATATCCTCTTCGGCGAGCTCGGTTGGGGTGCCGGTATCGTTCTGGGCACCCCAACCTGGCTCCTGGAAGGCGATGCCGTTGTCATGGAAACAGCTTATACGGAAGAAGGTCGCGGCCGGGATCCGCTGTTCACCATGGAAGTCATGGCAATGGTAAGCGAGAATCCCGATTCGGATTATTTCAGCGCCGTTAACCCTTCATATAAAAACCACATACCGGATTATTACCGAGTCGGTTACTCACTTACCTCATGGATTCGTCATGAATACGGCAGCGATACCCTGGAAGAAATCTATCGAAGCTCCGCACGCATACCCATCCCGGTCATCGGACTGAACACCGGTACCAAACGATCCACAGACAAGAAACCCAAGGAACTCTACCGGGAAATGGCCGCCGATCTCATTTTAACGGCCTCGGCTCTCCACGAATCCACCGATTGGACTGCAGCCGAGATTATCTCCCCGGCACAGGACAGTTTCACCCGCTATGACTCCCTGTTCGATGCCGGAAACGGGATGCTCTTCGCCAGAAAAGAGACACTGGCGGAAGCTCCATCACTGGTCCTCATCGATACTGAACAGAATGAGAAAGAAATCATCAGGCTCCCACGGGGGGGCCGAATCAGCATAGCCTTACCCGATACTGATGACACTGATTTTCATCTCCGGATTGCCTGGGACAGCCTGAGATACCATCCGGTTTTCCTGGGAAGCAGCGTATCGGATATCACCGTTATCGATCTGGACCGTCGCCACCGGGTGATCCGCCGGGAAACCATCGTCACCAAATCCCGATATCTCTATCCCGCACTCTCCCCTGATGGAACGAGATTGGCGGCTGTTGAAATTCTGGAGAACGGCGGAAGCACCCTTGTCATTCTGGATGCCGATTCAGGAGAAATTGAAAGCCGGATCGAACTCCGGGGTGATACCGCAATCCGGGAAACCGCGGCCTACCCATCCTGGTCTCCTGATGGAAAACGGCTGGTTTTCAGCGTGTGCAACGACGGTGGACGACGAATTGCCGAATGGGAAATCGGCAGCTTGAAAATCATCGACCTTACCAAATCGACATTCCACACAGTAAAAACACCGGTCTACTCAATTGACGGACAATGGGTGTTCTA
>JAUVIY010000166.1 GCA_030592625.1 Spirochaeta sp.
ATCCGTGGTTACGATTTACGCAGCCATGGCGAGAGCGCCGTCGAATTCGACAACGATCTCATCTTCTTTTTTGGCACTTGAAAGTGTGCGCTAGTTTTAGGAGTTGGCGCTCCACCTGCAGTACGACCCCCGTGGTCCTCCCGTCGAAACCAGGGCACCCCCGATTACATGTAAAAAATACTCCTCTATGAGGAGCCAGTCAAGATTGCCGGTAAGGGTTCAGCCCGATCAGCCCCCTCTTCCCAATTCTCTATTCTTAATTCTCCATTTCCCTCTCAACGTACCCGGTATTCCCGGTCCAGATCGCGCTGTAAGTCACGTTGTTTGATGGTGTCCCTTTTGTCGGCCAATCTTTTACCTCGGCAAAGTCCCACTTCCACTTTGACATACCCTTTGCTCAGATAGAATTTCATAGGGATCAGTGTGATGCCTTTTTCATTAACCCGTCGCTCGAGTTTGTGGATTTCTTTTTTATGAGCGAGAAGTCGTCTGGGGCGGTCACTTTCGTGATTGAAGACTCCGCCGTGGCTATAAGGGGTAATATGAAGGTTACGAAGCCAGAGCTCTCCGTCCCTTATATCAACAAAAGCGTCGGTAAAACTGAAATGAGCCGACTTGATGGATTTCACCTCGGTCCCCTGAAGTTCAATTCCACATTCGATGGAGTCTTCGATGGAATAAAGAAAGCGTGCTTTGCGGTTATCGCCCAGTAAGCCGGGCATACCTTTTTTTTTCTTCTTTTTCGCACCCATATCGGGCAGGATATTGTCACGCCGGGGCGCCGGAGGTCAACTGATACAATCCTTAAACCCCAATTCCTCAGATAACGCTATTCAACAGATTCAATAACCAGACGGAAACCAACAACAGAACTGGTACGAAAGGCGGGAAGGCCGCCGCGAACTGCTGAGGGAAAGGCCAGGTTTTTATCTATATATGCTCCGCCCCGAACCGAACGTTCAGGAGATGCGAGGCTGTCATCCGGATTCTGATATGATGATGTGCCGTCATCCGGTCGGAAACGGTTCTCATTATATCGATATGGATTCTGAGCCCATTCACGCACATTTCCGGCCATTCCCCTGATTCCAAGATTACCGAGATCCGCTGTGTCGGCAGCTTTCATTCCAGAGGGAAGCTCCACTGTGTTTTCCGGAATTCCGTTCAGACGTGCCGCTACTTCCCATTCATCTTCGTAAGGGAGTCTGGCCCTTCTCCCGGTGGCCTTGAGGAAACGGTCTGTAAACCATTCGGCATAAGCGACGGCAGCGTACCAGGAGACTTCAGTCACCGGGTCACGTCCCGATCCGGGGGCCGGACCTGAGATACTCCAAGTGGACAGATATTCTTCATCTGCCAGGGTCTCGGCAACTAGTCCATCACGGTTTTCGAGGGACCAATCAGGATTCAAAGCCGTAAAGGCGGCGAATTCTTCATTGGTGACTTCTCTGGCTGATATGAGAAATGCATCAACGACAACCTTTACGGGTAAAGCACCGGAGCGAGGATGATAACCTCCGGCGACAACTTCCAGATCACCGATCGGAGCCGTAATTCCGGGAATTAAGACAAAAAGCGAATTGCCGTACAAGTTTATTGGAAAGGTATGTGACGATACGGCATCGGTATAGATACCCTCTGCCTCTGAAATCAGGATTGCTATCCCGGCTGAATCTTCATTCGCGATATTCTGCAGGCCGAAAGCATTCAGCCGGTCTTCGTTTACAATCTCAAGAGCGGCTGTGTATTGATCAGGCTGAACTGATGCTGAAAGTCCAAAGTCATTGATGAATGCGGTAATAGTACCGGCTCCGGGTGGCGCCCCGGCTGATTTCAGTATGAATTGAGCCCGAAGAATATCAGCGAGATGACGTTCGTCGATTGCCAACGGGAGTACTGCTGCCGGTAGATCCCGCCCCGGCTCATATCCACCCTGAAGAACATCCCTGACTGTGAGTGTCAGGACGGGTGGTATGGCATACCGTTCCCTTTCAGGTCCCGTAGCCGCCCATGCGGCGAATTCAACGGCACCGTAAGCCAGATGGTCATAACCTTCAATGGGGTGCAGAGATACGGTCAGTTTGTCTTTCCGGGGTAAAAGCCGGGATGCAAAAATACGGCCGCGAACTTCGATATTCCGGTGATCCGATTCGAAACCCGTTCTCTGAACGGTCAGTTCCCTGTTCCCTTGAGTGATAAATAACTCCTCACCGGTGGCACCGAGCCTGATGCCGTCAACGATGACAGAGGCATCGGATGGAAGGCTTTCCACAGTAAAAAACGTGCCGTTTTGTCGTATCCCCGGAAGGATCAGGAACAGGAAAACCAGGGTAATAATGATAATTCCCCATATTAAAGGGACATAAATACGCGGCTTAATACCGAAAACAGGCTTGAGCTTGACGATTTTGCTTTCAAGAGGAGCCTGTTCGGTTGTTTTTTTCTTTTTGGCAGACATGAATGGATTATAGGTTCGGTTGAAAACTGTGGTCAATAATGCTTCCCGTTGATAGGATATGAGCGTGAAAGCTGAAACATACCCCGATTTCTTCGATCGTCTTCAGAAATGGACGGAAACACTCCTGACCCACAGAGCCAGGAGGCTGGAAAAAAAGAAACGCAAACAGAAACAGCGCGGTACGGTGATGGAATGGGTAGACGCCTTTCTATGGGCCGTTATGGTGGTTCTCCTGCTGAATCAGTATCTTCTTCAGGCTTATCAGATCCCATCCGGCTCCATGCGCCATACACTGATAGGCGGGATCGATCCCTACAGCGGACGAATGAGCACCAGCGACCGAATATTTGTTGACAAAATCACATTCGGACCGGAACTGCTTCCCGGAGTCGGAAAACTGCCCGGTTTCAGGGGATCGCGGCGGGGTGAGGTTATAATTTTCGAAAACCCAGAGTATGAGAGTCCCTCCCTTGTGCATGAAATCGCCCAGCGGGTTCTCTACATGGTGACTCTCTCTCTTGTCGATCTCAATCGGATCATAGGAGGGGAAACAGCTCATCAGTTTCTTATCAAACGCCAGGTTGCCGAAGATGGAGACCGTGTTCTTTTCAGACGTGGAGAGTTGTTTTTTCAGCCCAGGGGTGAAGCTGCAATGATCCACGAGGATGACTTCAAAGCATTCACCGCACAGGAATACGGTAATCACCTGCTCCTCGATTCAAGTTACTATGACAAACTGGCTGCGACGGTTAAGGCCATTCATCTTGAACGTGCGGGTCTCACAGTTGATCGTGAGTTGGCGGATCAAGCTGCCGCCAACTGGGTTTCATCCTTGAAAAAAACGGTGGTGGATCAATATGAAATGGAAAGGCTTGAAGCCGGGATTTACCGAACCCTGTATCCGCATAACGAAAACGCCGCATTTGCAGACGCGATATATCAAAGGGGCATTTATGTTCCTGAGGACTGGTTACTCCCTTTGGGTGACAACAGGAGTGATTCTCTGGATGGCCGATATTTCGGCCCTGTTCCCTCTGAAAAAATTCTCGGACGGGCCCTGTTCAAATACTGGCCGATGGGGCGTATCGGCGGAATCAGGTGATTCCCAAACGGATACCGGGATCGTTCCTCGCTACGCTGCGGTACGACCCTTGGTGCGAGAGAAGTACCCTCGGGTATTTCCGAAGACCGAGGAGAGCGAGAGAAACGGTCAAGCTTGCTTGGCCATTTCCGAGCCGACGAAGAGCGCCGCGACAGCGAGCGAGTGCCGGGAAGAGGGGTTTCATACCATGTTGCTTACCAACTGAACCAGCCACTGAGGGTTATGTGGTATGAAATCTCTCATTTCCTCTTCCCGCTCCCGGCTTTCATACAAGGATCGTCGCAGTCATCAAAAACAGAGATTTCGTTTTGTCGGCGTCGTCCTTCTGGTTCTGGCATTTTACCTGTTCTTCTCAACAATGCTGGCGGAACCATGGATGCTTGATACCGATTCGATGAAGCCGGGATATCCGGCAGGTTCCCGGGTTCTTGTACATCCATACTGGTTCAGAGACAGCAAAGGCGACTTAAGGCGGCCTCCTCATCGTGGCGACCTGGTAACACTGATACCTCCATATATCAAGGATGAAGCCTGGTATTACAAAATTATAAATCCTGTCCTCCGGCTTTATACTTTTCAGAAAGTGAATCTCGGGCATGGTATCAGGGAGGATTGGGAAAACGACCGATTGTTCAAGCGTGTCATCGCCGTACCCGGTGATACGATTCGTCTCGAAGGTTCTGTAGCCTATGTTAAGGGGGCCGGCGAAGATTTCTTCATCAGTGAGTTTGAAATGAGCGGTATCGGCTACGACCTTCAAATCTCCGAATTACCTGTGGGATGGACACCCGATATGCCGCTTTCAGGAACTATGGAAGCCATTTTACTGGAAGACGGTGAGTATTTTGTTCTCGGTGACAATCGATCCGCTTCAAATGATTCCAGATACTGGGGGCCGATTTCCGCAGAATATCTCCGGGGAAAGGTCTTTTTCTCATATTGGCCTCTACGATCTCTTGGCAAACCTCACTGATCTTTCGCTCTACATTCATATCCCCTTCTGTGTAAAACGATGCCGCTACTGCGACTTCTACAGTGAAACAGGAGCCGGTGTAGAACTCATCGATAAAACCCTGAATGCTCTCCTTATATCCCTGGATGCTTCAATGTCCCATCTCAAGCCGGATAATATCAGTACTGTATTTATCGGCGGAGGTACCCCGAGCATCATAGCTCCTGCATCTTTGAATCGATTTCTCAAGAAAATGAATTCGTGGATCGGAAACGTGAGTGAATTCAGCGTTGAGGTAAATCCTGAGTCGCTTACCAGGGATTTCCTTGAAGTTCTCTCAGGGAACAATGTGAACAGAATCAGCATGGGGGTTCAGACATATGATGCCGATCTTCTCACGTGGCTGGGTCGCCCTGCCGGTGTCGAGGCTCTTGACCGGGCCGACAACATGTTGGAGGAGTATTGGCAGGGACGTTTGAGCCGTGATCTTCTTGCATCACTGCCGGGTAAACCTGACAGACTCCTGAAAGATCTGAATCGAGCCCTTATCGGAGAACCGGGACACCTGTCACTTTATGAATTGACTATCGAACCCGGGACACCCCTTGCAGGAAACATGGAAGATCTGAAGCGACTGCCTGATGAAAAATCCGTTCTGGATGAATGGTCCATGGCTCTGAGTTTTATGGCGGAACGAGGTTATACGCGATATGAGATATCCAACTTTGCCCGTAAAGGCAATGAATCTCAGCATAATCTCACCTATTGGCGGATGCGTCCCTATCTCGGCATCGGACCGGGTGCAGTTTCAACGATCCCGCAAGACGATAACCGAATTATACGGAGGCAGGAAAAGCGGGATCTGCTTTCCTGGCTGTCCGATCCCACAGGCTCTTTTTCTGAATCGACCCTGACATCGGGTGAACTGGCTCTCGAGCATTTCATGATGGGACTGCGTACATCTGAAGGACTGTCGGTAAATCGATTCCGTGCCGTTTTCGGGATGAATCCGGCGGAAGCGGTACCCGATGCCGTTGACCGATGGGTGAGTTCCGGCACTCTGATTTCGGATTCAGTTTCACTCAGACCGACAAGTGATGGAATGGATCTCCTGGACTCAGTTCTGAGTGATATTGCCGCCGAAACCGACAAGACCCAGTGGCCGGAGGTCTGCCTGTGGCCTCAGCCTTGACCCCTCTTCCGGGGCCATGATAATCTTTTTTGACATAATTCAATTGCCGGCAACGGAATAACTTGTACTGTTTAAAGGAGTCTCCTATGTCAGGCCATAGCAAATGGCATACAATCAAGCACAAAAAAGGCGCCGTCGATGCTAAAAGAGGAAAACTCTTTACCAAAATCATCAAGGAAATCACCGTGGCGGCCCGCATGGGCGGAGGAGATGAGGAAGCCAATCCCCGTCTCCGGACTGTCGTTCTCAAGGCAAAAGCCGCCAACATGCCCAAGGACAACATTGAAAGGGCCATAAAGAAGGGAACGGGCGATCTTGAAGGCGTTGAATACGTTGAACTCAGTTATGAAGCCTATGCTTCCGGGGG
>JAUVIY010000052.1 GCA_030592625.1 Spirochaeta sp.
AGAAGAAAACCAACACTGACGATGAAAAGTCCATGCAGGAACAGGCGACGGTGTCCGGCTTGAGGACGGCACCTCCAAAGGGTTGAGATAAAACGGCCCTGCCACCCAACGGGATGCAGGACCGTCGGCGGATCACCGAAAAGAAAATCAATCAGAATGGCCGTTAGAATGACTGCGGTAGAAAAAAAAGCAGGAGACAGTAAAATCGGGTGCATGCTTCATACTAGCCGGTAATGAATCCCGGGCCTATCATGTCAGCATGAGTGACGATCTTCTCAACCGTATTATCAATATCCTCAAAGAGTGGAATTTCGGTTCCCTGCAGGCCGAAATCGCCGGGAGAGTGCTCGTTGGATTCGGGGTTGTTCTCCTGTCAATTCTCTTATGGCTCATTTCAATTAAAGTCATATTTCGAATCGTCGAAAAAATTGTGAAAAAGACAAAAGCGACGTGGGATGATGATCTTATAAACCTGGGTATATTCCAGCGTATCGCCCGAACCGTCCCGGCAATCATCATCTGGTTCATGGCTCCGGCCTTTCTCACTGGTTTGCCGGGACTGCTCACCTTTATCAGGATCCTGGCTGTTCTTGTCATAATCGCCACCGTCACAATGACGATCCTGAGCTTTATGGATTTTATAAACACCGTTTATAACCGACGGGAAGATTCAGAACGCCGACCTATCAAAGGCGTCATTCAGGCCGTTCAGGTGCTGTTTATCGTTGCGGCATTGATACTGGCGTTCTCAGTGGTTACCAGTCAGCCCATAAGCGGACTGCTTGCCGGCCTGGGAGCCTTGTCGGCCGTGGTGATGCTGATATTCAGGGATCCTCTGATGGGGCTGGTATCCGGATTTCAGATATCATCCAATGATTTGGTGAGAATAGGCGATTGGATTGAAGTGCCTTCCCAGGGCGCCGACGGGGATGTCATCGATATCAGCCTGCTTAACGTCACGGTCCGGAATTGGGATCGTACCTGGGTGACCTTCCCCATACAGTCCCTTACCACCGGCGGGTTCAAAAACTGGCGAGGTATGAGCGAATCCGGCGGTCGTCGTATCAAGAGATCCCTGTTCATTGATATGTCCAGCATTCGCTTCCTTGGCGATGATGAAATCATGAAACTGGGATCTATCAAACTGCTGAAAAGTTATCTGGAAAACCGATCAGAAGAAATCCTGGTGTACAACAAGGGAATTGGTGCCAATAGGGAGGCCAGTTCTCTCAACGGGCGGGCCCTCACCAATATCGGCGTATTCAGGGCCTATGCCAAAGCGTATGTCAGTTCACATCCGAAAGTGAATACCGGTATGACCCTCCTGGTCCGGCAGCTGCAAAGCGGCCCCACGGGCCTGCCCCTGGAAATGTATCTATTCAGCGCCGATAAGACCTGGGCTCATTACGAGGATATTCAGTCCGATGTTTTCGATCATCTCTTCGCAGCCCTGCCCGAATTCGATCTCAGGGCATATCAGAACCCCTCAGGGGCGGATATCAGGGACTGGGGGAAAAATGGAAATCCCGAAAACTTCAGTTCCCGGGGTTCACAGAATAAATGAAAGGTATCATACCCCCCAGGGCAAATCGCTAGAAAATCTGAGTGGACTTCGCCCAGTCGTAATGCTTCTTCTTAAGAATCTCCCGGGAAGGCATCGGATAGAAGACCAGCTTGCCGTCGGCGGCTCCGACATAGAGTCCGCGGCCGATGACCTGATAGTTGAATGTCGCTGTTGAAGAACGGTCGACAATTTTACTCATCTTTCCCTTTCCGGCTTTCAAATCCATGATACAAGCCTTGAGATGTTCAAGTATCTTGTCGAAGTAGCCTCCGACATTACCCGTGAAATCATCATCCTCCAGATTCGGCATTGCCAGATCGGCAAAGAATATGGCCGGCATGGTCACCTTGGTGGAATCCTCAACAATGTACTTCGAGAAGTGTTTCGGGTTCAAAGCCGAGACGACCAGAGGATGAGCAGGACAAAGCTCCTGATACAGTGCATTACCCGCCCAGGGCTCGGGATCGGAATAATCCCCCTGCTCCAGGGCAAGGGCCCGGCCGTCCCTGGTGATGAGCCAGAGAAGTCCCATGGCCTCGGTCGGTACCGCTTCAAGAGCCCGGTAGACCGACAGGTACACGGAATTTTTCCGGCGTCCGTCTGAATGCTCAACACATCGTTGGCGGGCGTAATCCAGATCGAAAGCCTCTCCGATTTTCTCTTCCTTGACTTCAATGAAAATCAGTTTCTCGGCGGAACCTTTGCGGTTTCCCAAGGCCATATAAGCTCCGAAAGCCGCCGGCTCCAATTGTGAAGCGATCATGGCTTCCATGGGGTAAAGAGTCAGGTAGTAATAGATGCTCATCGTATCTTTTCTCCTATTTTTCAGCGGATCAATTCCACCGACAGTTCATAGATATCATCGGGACTGGCGGTGCCATAAGGAGATACCATGATGTAGTATTTCCCGGAGGTTAAACGTCGTTCGATCGCGGCATTGTAATCGTCGCCGTCGTCATTCTCCTCAATCATGTTTCCCTGACTGTCATAGAGTTCCATATAGGTATCCAGGCTGCCTTGGGTCCGCATGAGATATGTGCCTTCACTCCGTACCTCGAACTGAACCCAGTCCACATCGCCCATGGGAGAGAAGGAACGTCGCTGCGGCATACCATCAATACTGATCTGCGAGGCATTGATCATACTGTTGTCATCTTCAAATTCGTCCCTGACGGGTATCATGATATTCGCCATGATTTCATAAGGACCTGTTTCCCCGCTATATCCGTAAACTGTGAGGTAGTAGGTGCCCGCATCCAGTCCGGAGATCATAATCATGGGGTTGTTATTCTGACCTGAATCATCATCATCCAGAATGTAGCCGCCGTATTC
This sequence comes from Spirochaeta sp., assembly GCA_030592625.1. Lineage (GTDB taxonomy): Bacteria > Spirochaetota > Spirochaetia > DSM-2461 > DSM-2461 > UBA2779. The sequence goes on from JAUVIY010000052.1 coordinate 2,897, forward strand.
GTCAGTCAGGCTCATCATAAGATCGAGATTGCTGAGAGTCTCCAGGCGAAGCACTTCATTCCGGCCCAGGGGGTGTACAAGATCAATACGGAACCAGTCTTCATCATTTCCATAGTCAATCAGCTTCTGAAGCGGGGTTGATCCGACATTCAGACGGGATGCGAGTTCCTGTCCCTCATCGGGCTCTCCGGGCCCCGGTACGTCTTCCCGAAGGGAAACGGTGAGGCTGTACTCCCCTTCCTCCTCCATCGAATAGGATCGAACCTTGAGATACCAGTTTCCCGGCCCCGACAGGGGCATCTGAATAACCGCATTGCCGCCGTCGGTATCATCGTCTTCGGCATGTGCCCAGGAAAGGTCGTCCGGGGCATAGAGTTCCATATATGTGTCCATCATACCGCCGGTGGCGGCTTCGAGAATCATCACGGTATTCCCGCTTGTGGAAGGAACTTCGAATACAAACCAGTCCTCGTCCCCGTTTCCGAGGGTGAGGCCCTCTTCATAAAACGGCAGATCGATGAATGCGGCGTCTTCGCTGAAATCATTAGGTTCCAACCGATCCCACACTCCGGCGGTGGATGCGAGAAGCGAAGGTTGGAGAAGTTCGTCAATACCATCGGGACTCAGGGCGAATTCCCAGCCCTTGAGCTGAATACCGCTTGAATTATCGATCAGCTGCAGGATAAGCAGATAACCGGCACCGGCATCATATATATTTCCTGAAAGAACCCAGGCGGCTTGATCCGGCGGATACTGAAGAACGGTGTAATGCTTGATAACCTGGGGGCGGAAACCGCTGCGTCCCGCCAGTCGGTTTGCCATAAGATCGGCCAGGAGATCTCCCAGCTTAATCTGGAGCTGGTTGTATGAAAGCCCGCCGATGAGCAGTTCACCGTCCCGATTCAGTACTCCCGGCAGATCGGACGACACCCGGTCGGCAGCTTCGAAGAGGCTGGTCATTACCGATTCTGCGGGAAGAATGACTACGACAGCTGTTATTACCAGAAAAATGAGGACGAAACGTTTCATCGTACACTCCGATATAGTATTTGCACTTAAGCCTAGTACGGCATTACGCCGCCGCCAAGTGATAGCGTGATATTCACCGTAAAAAGAATATACGGTCGCCGTAATGGGGCCGCTTTTTCAATTATCATCCGCCGAAAAGCACCATCAGGTTGAATTTACTGAAGATGCTCACTGCAATCAGGGAAACCGTTGCCATAATCTTGATCAGTATATCCAGAGACGGTCCTACGGTGTCCTTCAGGGGATCACCGACGGTATCGCCGACAACTGCTGCCTTATGGGCGTTGGAGCCTTTACCGCCGTGATGTCCGGTTTCGACATATTTCTTGGCATTATCCCAGGCACCGCCGGAGTTGGCGGTGAAGAGAGCCAGCATGATGGCCGACAGAGTGGTACCGATAAGCAGTCCGCCGACAAATCGGGGACCGAAGAGGAATCCGGACACGATAGGCATGAGAACCGAAATAAGCGCCGGAAACTTCATTTCTTTCAGTGCGCCGGCGGAAGATATCGATATACACTGCCTGTAATCGGGTTTGGTCTTACCGGTGAGAATGCCGGGGATTTCCTTGAACTGGCGCCTGACTTCCTGAACCATAGCCCGGGCCGCTTTAGCCACCGCCTCGATGAGGATGCCGCTGAACAGCCATGGCAGTGCTCCACCGACCAGAGCACCGGCCAGAGTCATTGTATCGATCATATTCAGAACCAGTTTGAAATCTTTACCAATCTCCACTCCTCCCTGGGCATAGAGATAACTGGCGAAGAGTGAGAGTGCCGCGAAAGCCGCGGAACCGATGGCGAATCCTTTACCGATGGCAGCAGTGGTGTTGCCTACCGAGTCCAGTTCATCGGTGATATCACGCACTTCACCATCGAGCTTGGCCATCTCGCTGATACCGCCGGCATTATCGGCGATGGGACCGTAGGTATCGACAGATACCGTCGCCGCCACGAAAGACAGCATGCCGATGGCGGCCATGGCCACGCCGTAGAGACCTGCCAGGGCGTTGGCCCCGATAGTAGCGACGGCCAGGACCAGGACCGGGAGGAAAACGCTGTTCATACCCACAGAGAGTCCCTGGGTGATGGTAAGGGCGGTGCCTTCCCGGGATGATTCGGAAATCTTCAAGGTGGGCTTGAAATGATAGCTGGTATAATACTCGGCGAGCTGACCGATGACGATGCCGCTGACGATGCCGAGAACGGCGGCCAGCCAGGGAGAGAATGTACCGATGGTGAATCCGACTTCGGAAACGTCCAGATCCTTGAAGAGGAGCCATGTCACTACGGCTCCCGAGGCCAGTGTGAGACCGGCGGAAACCCAGGTGGTGATATTAAGCTCACGATGAGGCTTGTCCGAGACCTTCTTGACTATCAATATGAATATTCCGACGATACTGGAGAGCAGTCCGACGGCTGCGAAGAACAGCGGAAACTGAATCATTGCTGAAATCAGTTCGGGGTTGATGGGATTGCCGGATTTAATGGCCGTATAGGCCATGTAGGCAGAAAGAATAATGGAAGCAATCAGAGAACCGACGTAGCTCTCCAGCAGATCCGAACCCAGACCGGCAACATCTCCGACGTTGTCACCTACGTTATCGGCGATAGTCGCCGGGTTGCGGGGATCGTCTTCGGGAATACCGGCTTCGGTTTTACCCACGAGATCGGCGCCCATATCGGCAGCCTTGGTGTAGATTCCGCCGCCGACACGGTTGAACATCGCTATGATGGAACAGCCCAGCGCATAGCCGGATACCGTCATGGTGAAGGGAATGTCGTTGATGCCCAGCCAGTTGGTATGAATGACAAGCTGATCGGGATTCACCTGGCCCATCAGTTTGCCGAATATGACATAGATAAAAAGGAGCCCGAAAAGGGCGAAACCTCCCACCGACAAACCCATGACGGAACCACCCTGGAATGCTACTTTTAAAGTGGAACCAAGACTTCGGGTGACATGCGCTTCGTTGGAAACCCGCACGTTGGCCAGAGTAGCCATGCGCATTCCCACCCAGCCGGCGGTAGCGCTCATCACGGTACCCATGACGAAAGCTGCGGCGGATTGCCAGGATACCACCACGGCAAGCAGAACAACGATAAGTACGACGATCCTGGCAATTATCTTGTACTCATGAATCAGGAAGGAATCGGCACCGTCTTTGATGTAGCCGGCGATTTCCTGCATGAGTTCGTTACCCGGACTCTTTTTCTTCACCATCGAGAAATTGATGGCGGCAAATGCCAGAGCGGCGATAACGGCGATTATGACTAGACTGATCATTTAGACCTCAACCCGGACCCAATTCACGTAATATACGTTAAATAAGTCTGATATCTTTGGATTTTCACACATAATATATTTTTATGACAGAAACTGTCGAGATGTCCGGAAAAAAGGTATCAGGGGACGGTAACAGGGCGTCCGCTCAGGTTCTCCAGCTCCATTCTCGCCGACTCGGCGTCGTCATTACGGCCCAGCCCCCTCCAGGCCAGCCAGGAACGTCGATAATAATCTTCCGCAGCTTCTCTCTTTCCCGCTTTAGCGCTGATGATGGCCAGGGCTCTGAGATCGGCGGCGATGCCGGGGCTGTATTCCCGTGATTTATCGGCTTCCAGAGCCTTCAGGGCCCACTCTTCGGCTTCGTCGAAACGAGCCCCCAATGACGCCATAGAAGCCAGTTTGTAATAGGCCTGGGCTGCCGTAACCGCCTCATCGGCAGCTTCGGCAACGCCCGCCGCCTCAATGAGCAGTGCGGCGGCCTCGTCTTCGGCGCCCATGGCGTATCTGGCCGCCCCCTTCAGACGCAGCTGCGCGGAACGTTCACGCCCTCCGGTGACTTCAGGAATCCTGTCGGCAAGAAGATCCATGGCTTGAACCGGATCACCTTGTCTGAGAGCCAGGTCTGCCTGATGGTTCAGTACCGATCTGGTAAGCCTGGGATTGTCTGATAAGGACACCATGGACTCGGCATGAGAGAAGAGTTCTCCGGCCGAATCAATTTCGCCGGTCATCCGTTTCGTTCGTCCCAATGCCAGCAGAGCATCGATTATCCCCTCCCGATTATCCAGGGAGGCGTAGATATCAAGTGCCGCGTCGAAGGCGGACCATGCCAGATCGAAATTGAGGGTATCGGTCCGGTTGTACCCCTGTAACATCAGGGAATCGGCCTGCTTGCGCCTGGTGTAAACTTCTTCGGGTTCCTTGGGCTTTGTTGAACAGGATAAGGCGAGAATCAGCACCGGAATGACGACAGTAAGCAGCAGTGATCTATTTGCGCCAGAGGTCAAAATTCATCCTCCCTCGTATCAGCGCCGGGATTCTCCGGAACGGTTTCTTCACTGATTCCCCGCTTGAGAATTGGATTGTTCTGCAGTCCTTCCATCACCTTCTGCGCCTGTGTGAGAGAACGTATGGTTTCATCGAGGGTCAGGGCCAACTGAGGACTGATACCTGCCAGTGATGTGGAGAGTGAATTGACCCCCGCTGCAGCTCCTTCCAGTTGAACAATAATTGACAGAATATGGTCCCACAGAACATTGTCATCGTTGAGCAGGGTATCCAGCGACCCGGTCGGATCCAGGAGAGTGGGAACCAGACCTGTGGGATCTTCAAGTTCCACGGCAAGGTTGGCCAGAGACGCAGTGATATCATTCACATCCCGGATACTCAGGTCCAGACCGGCGGAAAAATCTTCGAGATTCCGGACTGTGCTGCTGAATGCATCATTCCCTTCACCTTCAATACCGGTTTTCAGCGAGGAGGAGAGATTTCCGATGGAAACAATGGTTTCATCGAGGTTGTCGAGGATTTCCGGAAGCTCGGCCAGTATGTCGGTGATGGCATCACCACCGGTGGGACGATCCACACGCCGGGTTTTCACCAGCATTTTACCCTCGACGGTCTGAGTGGAGGGTATGTAGGTTCCATAGGGAAGAGGCAGGCCTTCAACCAGGCCCGGGTAGATTTCCAGAGCAGCGGCAGCACCCAGCAGACCCGATGGCAACACCAGGACCGAATCAGGAAGAATCCTGTCGTGATAGGTTACATAGATGTAGAAATCCAGATCCACCTGGTTGTCCGCATTCAGGCTGATGTTCTTCACGCGGCCGACTTGAAATCCCCTGAGGTTCACCCCCATGCCGACTTTCAGGCCTTCGGCGGATGTGAAAAGGCTGGTGAAATAGATTTTCTTGGTAAACCACTTTTTACTCACTCCGGCGAATGCGGTGATGATAACCAGCAGAAGCATAGCGACAAGTGTGAAGATTCCGACGATTTTATTCGCATGCCTGAATTTGAATTTCATTTTTGTACCATTACATTATCCGCCGGTCAGACAAGATCCTGCAAGACCGGCAGCAGTACCGGATCCTGTGAGGACATCACTTCCTGATAGGGCCCTGAAGCCACCATCCTGCCGTCGGAAAGAACGATGACCCTGTCGGCCAGCCTTCCGGTAACCTCCCTGTTGTGGGTAGCGACGATTATGGTGACTCCCGCTTCCTTGTATTCCTCTATCCTGGCAATCAACTGACGGGAGCTTACGTGATCCATAAAAGACAGTGAGTCATCGAGAAACAGAATCTCCGGCCGGGTAATGGTAGCCCGCAGGAAGCTCACCATTTTCTGCTGACCCATGGAAATTGCGGCCGGTCTCAGCGATGGATCCAAATCCAGCTTTACCGAAGCGAATGATTCGGCGATTTTACTTCGCAGAACATCATCGGAAAGGTCCGGATCGGCGGCCAGTAGGGGCAGGCTGAGGTTTTCCCCCAGGGACTTGTTGGCCCAGAGAGCCGCGTCCTGGAAATGGAATCCGGTCCGGGCCTGCATTTGCTGGAATTCCCCCTCGCCCATTGAGGCGATGGATCCGCCTTCGAAAAATACATTGCCTTCCTCAGGGAGAATCAGTCCGGCGGCGCATTTCAGTACCAGAGATTTACCACTTCCGGAACTGCCGATTACCGCGGTAGACTTACCCCGTTGAAATTCCAGACTCAGACTGTCCAGTGCGACCCGGTCTTCGAAACGGATAGTAACATGATCCAGAACGATGGGAACGTCTTCAATCATGCGGCCACCAGTATTGTGAACCAGATAATAATGCCGTCGGCTATAACGCAGAGGACGATACTTACGCCGATGGAACGTATGGTTTTAACCGGTACTTCAGTAATGGCTCCACTGACACTGAAACCATAATACACCGACGTGGCGGCGATGATAATTCCAAAAACAAAACTCTTGGTAATACTGGCGATGATATCAACGAGATAGAAGTTGGCGAAAAGAGCCGACAGATGATCGGCCAGTCTCACCCGGGTGAGTATTGAAGAGACGGTAAGGGAACCGAGCAGACCGAATACATTCGAATACGCCGTGAGCAGGACCATGGAAAGAGACACACCTATAAGCCTGGGCACACCGAGCTGGGATACCGGATGAATGCCGACGGACATGTAGGCTTCCATTTCGTGGGAAACCACCATGTTCCCGAGTTCGGTGGTGATGGCGCTCCCGGAACGGGCAATAATCACGAATGCCGTAAGCAGCGGCCCCAGCTCCCTGGTGATAACGATGATGAGGATTCGGTAGAGCTGCTCGCCCAACAGGAAATCCGGCAGCTGGGCCCCTTGAATGATGATGACGGCACCGATACCCAGAGACAGCAGGGAGATGATGGAAAGCGCTCCTACCCCGGTAAAGAGTATCTGCATGATGAGAACCCGAAGCCCTATCCTCCTTTTTCCCAGGAAGTTGAAGGTTTCTTTGAAGAGAAAAAGCTGAAAGCCTGCTGCATAGGAAAGCTGTCCGAGAGATTGCCTGATGTGCCGTCCTAAAGTTTCCACCATATCTATCTTAATTTAACGTCAGTGGAAGGGTTATTCAATAAAAGGTTTGCGTCTTTTCACCATGCACTCGCTCACTATCGCGGCACCCTTCGCCGATTTGGAATCGGATTTCCTTCTATAAAAAACGGAAGCCGTATATAGTCGGACTGTGTCAATCTACCGCGTCCATTTCACATGGAAAGAAAAACAGGTTTTGCTCAAGGCCAGAAGCCTCGATCTCACCCACCCGTATTTTGTTTCGATCAAGGATCTGGTTTTCACCAAAACCAGCCGCCTTGTAATCGATCCTTCAGAAGACGATGTTTTGAAAGAATTCGGTGGTTCGGATCATTTGATGATTCCGTTCCAGGCGGTAATTCTTATTGAGGAAATCAAGGATGAAAACCCCGCGGCCGGATCCATGAAGCTGTTCAAAAACAATATAGATTAGCAGCCGGAGCTGCCTGGAACCGCTGCTGCAATGAAAGGTATTTCATACCCCAGGGCAGAGCCCTGAACCCGGAGTCGCCGCTGGCGACTCCTTTCCGCGGCAAGCCGCGGGGTATGAACCATTCTTTCCCTGCTCTCACTCGGAAATGAAATGCTTTCATTCCTCTCGTTCGTTTGGGAATCACCCCTCGTTCCAGCGGAACTCGCCTTGTAGGCTCGGCTCCGACGAACTTCGGGGTGCTTGCCTCCGCAATTCCGGGCAGCTCCGGCTACCTTCCTGCCAGTGTCAGGAATTCAATCCGTGTCGACGGATCGGCATGAAAGCTTCCCAGAACCGAACTGGTGGTCATGGATGAATGCTGTTTCCCGACACCCCTCATGGTCATGCACATATGCCGGGCTTCAATGATGACCCCGACACCCTCGGCGTCTACTGAGTCCTTTACCGCTCTTGCGATCTGGGAAGTCAGGCGCTCCTGAATCTGAAGACGCCGGGAGAAATGATCCACGATTCGGGCGAGTTTACTCAACCCGATCACTTTATGACGGGCAATGTAGCCAATGGTGCAGCTGCCGAAAAACGGCAGCATGTGGTGTTCGCAGAGGCTGTGTACTTCAATATTACGGCAGAGAATCATATTATTCGCTTCGGATTCGAAAACGGCACCGTTGATAACGGTTTTCAGATCGCTCCGATATCCTGAAGTGAGAAAGGCCCAGGAGTCGGCAACACGTTCGGGTGTCTTGAGAAGCCCTTCCCGGTCAGGATTTTCCCCAATCTCCATCAGAAGCTCCCGGGTGAGCCGGGCCACTTTTTCCTGATCCATCGATAAGCCCTCTCTATACTCCAGTCATGTTTTCGTCGGCTATATGGGACCATATCCTGTAAAGGACGGCGAATCAACAACCATTGCAGAGACGGATTCCATAAAATGGTTATACTGCTGGTATCAGTGTTTTTTCCAATTCGAGGGTATACAAAATGTTTCTAAACCAAATTCGGGTCATCAAGGCGGTTCTGCTCTGTCTCCTGGTGATACTTCCTGTTTTCAATCTCTTCGCTGAAGGCCCTGTCACCATCACCCGAATTGATACGGAAATTGACGGCAAAACCCGCCGCAATGCCCTGCTGAAGGAACTCAGAATTCAGGAAGGCCGGGAATACGAAAGCCTGGCACATCTCGAGAAACTGGTGAACGCCCGAGCCCGGGATCTCTGGCGTCGGCGTATTTTCAAGGAATTTGAATATGAAATTAACGCCGATGATCCTACGGCCATCGAAATATACATCAGTCTGACCGACTCCGTCACACTGGTTCCACGCCCAATGCTCAAGTACTCATCGGACAGGGGACTCACTCTGGGCCTCAAGGTTCAGTACTACAACGCCTTCGGGACACTGACCGATCAGATGATCCAGGGATATTGGAGTCCGAACGAGATTCTCTTCAATTTGGAAGTTCAGAAAATCATTCTCGGTCCGCTGCATCTGGATGTGGACTTTGAACAATTCGACGGCACCACCCGTTACGGGAATCCGGTGGGAGATACCATCGTCGAATACAGGAATTCCCGCTCTCAGGTATCCGCAACCCTGGACATACCGCTCTCAGGCGG
>JAUVIY010000241.1 GCA_030592625.1 Spirochaeta sp.
ATTCAACAGTCTGGCAACAAGCATCAATGCGTTCACCAGAACCCTTGGGGCCAAGATCGAATCTTTCCGTCTTATCATGCATGACATCGGACAGACTCTGAGCACAAGTATCGACTCAACACAGGTGGAGACAACTCTACTTAAACTGGCCATGCGGGAAACCATTGCTGACGGAGCCGCCTTATATAAAGTCGGCGGGGAATCAGGAGAGCTCATCCTGTCCCTTTCGAAGGGCAGATTTAATCCTCCATTCACCGTGACAGACCTGCCCGATTCCCCTGCAGAGGAGGATATCGAGGCAATCTTAAGGTCGCGGATCATCCAACCCGGACAGACAATACTAGGAGAATCAGCCCAACAAGGCCCGGCTAAAATGATCAGGGAGGTCCAGTTCACCGAAGCGATTGACTGGACCCGCTCCGAAGATGATCCACTCTATATCTCATCCATCATCGTCGTACCACTTCAAATCGGCTCGACAGTCTTCGGTGTCCTTGCAATCACATCATCAAGACCGGGGATCCTGTTCACCGACCTTGAGTATGCCAACATGCAGTCCTTCGGTGAACTGGCCGCCATCACACTGGATAGTATCTACAAATATGCCGATCTTCTCGAGGCGACGCAGCTGAACAGAGAGCTCGGGATTGCGGAGGAAATTCAGCAGGATCTTCTGCCGAAACGCCTTCCCAGACTACCCGGTGGAGATGTAGCGTTCCTTTCCCGAAGCATTAAAGGTCTTAACGGCGACTATTTCGACGTCTTTCCCATGGGTAACGGGAAAACTATGATTACCATCTGTGAAGTAGCCGGAAGAGGTGTTCCGGCCGGTCTTGTCATGGTTATGATCCGTACCATACTGAGGCTCGTTGCCACTTCAGAAAAAGATGCTCGTACAATAATGAGTCAACTGAACCAGGATATGACCCGCCGTATCGCCATAGAGAACTATGCCAGCGTCGGGATACTTATCATCGACTCGGATGGCTCATTTTCCTTTTCATCAGCAGCCCATTACCCGCTGCAGATATTACGATCGGCAACTGAAGGTTTCGAAACAATACAAACCGAAGGGATTCCCGTTGGAATCGACAAGAAAGCCCTGTATCAACAGCATACCGGTATCCTGAATAAAAATGACATTGTGCTGTTTCATACCGATGGGATTCCCGAATCCCGAAACCGGAACGGTCAGGTTTTCGGCATTGAGAACCTGCTCAATGCAGTGAGATCCCAGGGAGGTAACAGCCCCGAGGAGATTATTGAATTCCTCCGGACCGAATTGGAATATTTCGAAAGAGGTACGGACCAGAAAGACGACCAGACGGTTATCATCCTCAAGCACACCAGTGGGAGTGCCGCATGAGAATCCGCACAAAATTTACTTTATTTCAGTTCATCATTATCGCCGGATTCCTTGGTTCCATGGCGTTCATTCTGATACGGTTCAACCAGGCCTACAATCTCAAACAGCTTGAACTTAGAAGCGTCGAATCCATGACCGAATTGAAAACCCTGGAACAGAAGACCAGTCTATTCAGCAGCCGAAACATGACTCTCAATCTTTTATGGGATGACTGGACGGACTCCTATCGCCGTTTCGACTACTTATACTCGGGAATGCTTAACAATCCCTATTTCCATCTGCTCGGGGATACGGCACTGACCCGTAAAGACGCCCGTGCCGAAGCCTGGTCGGCCATTAAAGCAATGGAAATCGAACCACTGATAGAAGAATTCGAAGAAATACTATCCGGAGAACTTCCGAAACTTATCGGTAATAACGGAATCAGCATATCCCGTGAGCTTATCGGTTCTCGAATCGGATTCGATTCCCCGCAGGCCAATCAGCTTGCTGAAATTGAAAACCGCTTTATGAACCTCAGGGAGTCACTGATCGCCAGTATATCAATTCCCTCCGTATATTTCCTAAGCGACCTGAGAGAACGGGTGGAACAGTTTTCAGCAACACTCTATATTTCAACTCTTGCGATATCCGTTCTGATTCTGGCCGGCAGTACCGTTTTCGCTTTCCGCTTCTCACGAAACTTCAGCCGGCATATCATGCAGCTTGAGGGAACCCTGGCAAAAGTGGCCGGTGGTAACTTCGGCATAAACCTTGATATCCGATCCGGTGATGAATTCGAGGCCATATCCCAGCACTTCAATCTTCTTACCCGGGATCTTTGGATTCGTATCGAATCAATGAAAGACATGATGCGGGACATCGGTAATGCCACCGGAGAAGAAGTTGATATGGGCGAACTGGAAGATTTCATGCTCGAACTGGCGATAGACAATACCGGGGCTGATGCAGGCCTGCTCATGGGTGTGGAAGATGGGATGCTTACTCTGAAGAAATCCCAAGGGTATTTCCCCCCGCCCATGGCCCTCCCCCCCAGAGTTGCCGGCAAACGGGAGTATGTCATCGAATGGTTCGGCACCCGACGCATCGCCTCGGGAGAAGGGATACTCGGTCAGGTGCTGGCTACCGGAGAACCGCGGTTCGTCCGGGATAATAATGATGGAGAACTGGCAGACAATACAGATCAGGATTCCGACCTGTTTCTCAATTCTGTGATATTCATACCATTGAATGTTTCCGGAGCCATACTGGGAATACTTGCTCTTGCACTCACCCGTAAAGAAACGGTTTTCACCGACCTGGATTACACCTACATGCGTTCATATGGAGAATTCATCGCCCTCACCATGGATAATACGCAGAAATACTTCGAACTGGTGAAAAGCCATCAGATCAATCGGGAAATCGAGGTTGCGGCGGATATTCAGAAAACGCTGCTTCCTGAAAAAATGCCTGTCCTGAAGGGAGCTGAAGTTGCTGCATTCAGTGATGCGGCCAAGGGAGTCAGCGGCGATTATTTCGATGTTTTCGATTTGGGGAAGGGAAAAACCGCCGTAGTTATCTGCGATGTGGCAGGAAAAGGAGTTCCCGCATCCCTCCTGATGATCATGATCCGAACCATAATTCGATCAATCAGCTCCCCGGAGAAACGGGCGGATCAGATAATAACCGAACTGAATCGAGCCGTCACCGGTCGTATTGGCGCCGATAGATTCGCCACTATTTCCATTATTATCCTGGACTCGGAACGAGGCACGATATCCTATACCAATGGCGCTCATCATCCTCTGTATATTCTCCGTGGCGAATCGGGTAAATACCGGATGTTCGATACCGATGGTCTGCCGTTGGGTATTGATATCAATGCATCTTTCGGCCATAAAAAGATCCGTGTCAGGGCCAATGATTACCTCGTGCTGTTCACCGACGGGCTGCCGGAGGCACGAAACAATGAAGGCCAGGAACTGGGAACCGACAGACTGCTGCGATTCGTCGCCAGATATGCCGATCAGCATCCCAGAGAGCTCGCCCGCCGTGTCAAAGATTATATTGACGATTTCACTTCAGGATCAAAGCACGACGATCAGACATTCGTCGTCCTCAAGGTGAGTTAGCATTATCGGGACCTCAATCCGACAGCAAGAGATGGAACCGCCGCCAGGACGAGAACGACTCCCAGGATTCTGAACATCAATAGAGCCGTCACCAGAGGCAGGATTATCATCAACAGCCCCAGAAGGAGCATGATAAAAGCGGTAACTGCCGACATCGGATCGTTTCTGAGATGGGGTTCGTTCCAGAACATCAGAAGCGAACCGACAATCAGATTCAGACCGGCAATGACAAATGCGAACGATACCCAGAAGCTGCCGGTTCCGACAGGATTGAAAAGAATAACAGCACCAAATACGAGCCTGAGTACGGCACCGATAATCGAAATAATGTCCGACCGGCCTGTTTTCGCCGGGCGGCGCAGAACGGCAATCAGACGCTCAATGCCGTCGGAGATCAGAAATACGCCGAGGGTGATGGCCACTACCGCAAGTCCGGTTTTCGGCCAGAACAGAAGAACGATTCCAGCGATGAGGCCGATAATCCCCTTGGCTATAAGAAGAGGGGCATAATACCGGGCAGCCCTTTCGGAAGGATCTGTTTCTTCGATTGTCGCTTTTATATCGGGATTGTCCATCATCGGTATATTCCTTTAAACCTTGAGTACATGCTTCAGGGATTCAAGATTCAGCCGGAAGGAAGAACCACGTCCCTCAAGAAACCCATGGGCCTCCAATAGGTGAATAGAAAGATCGGTAAAGAAGAGTTTTTCACCTGTTTCCTTTCTCTCGATTGTGACATTCACTTTGCGGAATATTCCATCTTCCCAGGGGCAGACCAGGTGTCCACGGGCTTCATCGGTCTTTACAAGCCATTCGGAATCAACAGTGACCGGCTCACCCAGGCCTTTGCGTCCCTCCTCCATGAGATGACGCATTTTGCCGGCCACCTCTACCGGATCGATATCCAGATGCCTCATAACCTGTGCATCCTCGTCGATGATGGTTGAGAGGTTCCGTTTGTCAGATCCCAGGAAACCTTCTGCGGTAATGATACCGGGATCCATATTCTCCCGGGCTTTTTTCAGTACAGGTGTCATTTTCATCACTGGCCTTCCTATGCGAATTTATCGTAATAAACGTTG
>JAUVIY010000142.1 GCA_030592625.1 Spirochaeta sp.
CCGAATCAAGTGGTTCTATCAGGAACCGACAGGGGATTATCGATAGTCGAATCCCTGCTGGATGAAGCCGGCGCCCTGAAAATCGTCCGTCTCAAGGTTTCAGGTCCGTTTCATTCTTCACTGATGGATGAAGCCAGGGTGGGATTTTCCGAATACATCTCGGGCATCCGGTTCTCCGACCCCATCATCCCAGTCTTCGCCAATGTTACCGGTCGGCCGTTGGACAGCGGTGATGAGGCCCGGAAATACTGCCTGGAGCAATTTGTATCACCGGTCCGCTGGGTGACCTGTGAACAGGGGATAATGAACACTTCTCCCGAACGAGTTCTGGAAACCGGCCCCGGGACCGTTCTGACCGGATTGTGGAAAACGCTGCGTAACGGTTTGAGGTGCAAACCGGCGGGAACACTGGCTTCTATCGACAATATCGTTTAATAATACAGGAAGATAAAATATGAGTAAAAGAGTCGTCATTACCGGTATGGGAACCATCAACCCACTGGGCGATACCCTCGAGGGGTACTACGCCAATTTGATGGCCGGAAAATCCGGTATGAAGAAATGGGCCTCCATCGATCTCTCGGAAGTGGAATGCAAAATCGGCGGGGATCTGGGAGATTACGATACCCTCTCTGCGCTGGTAAAATACAAGGATGCATTGGGTCCGGAACGTTTCAAGGTTGTAAGGAAATTGTTCCGTCACACGACGTTCTCCGCCAGGATGGCCATCCTCACCGCCCTCGGTGCCTGGTTCGATGCGGGACTGCCCCTCGGAGCGGGAGATCCATACCGGACCGGTGTGCTGGTGGCCGGCCATAATATCAATTCGAACTATATATTTGAAATCACCAAACAGTATCTTGAAGAACCGGAGTACATTGACGCCCTGGCGGGTGTGGAAGCCATCGACCCCAATGTTCCGGGGATCGTTGCGGAAGTGCTGGGGGTCAAGGGTCCGACTTTTACACTCGGCGGGGCCTGTGCCAGCGGCAATCTGGCCCTGCGGGACGGCTACAGGGACATTATTACAGGAGATTGCGATATATCAGTGGTTTGCGGCCCCCCATTTGATGTTTCGCCGGCTGATATCCAGGCCTCAGCCATCATCAACGCGATTGTGATCAAACCCGAATTCCAGGATCGCCCCGAAGAAGCCTCACGGCCTTTCGATGTGGACCGTTGCGGATTCCTTTATTCCCACGGTTCCGCCACCCTTATCCTGGAGGATCTGGACTGCGCTCTGGAACGTGGTGCCGCCATTTACGGGGAAATACTGGGGGTTCGGGCCGGGGGCAACGCGAACCATCTCCCGATGCCCGGTGCGAAGGATCAGGAAAGGGTGATGCGGGACTTACTCCATCAGGTCGGTGTCGAACCGAAGGATGTGGATTATGTAAATTGCCATGCCACAGGCACTCCTTCCGGAGATCTTCAGGAAATCCGGGCCATCAAGGGTGTGTTCGGTGATGCGGCTAAAAACCTCAAGATCAACGCACCGAAATCCATGCTGGGACATACGTGCTGGGCCTCGCCACTGGTGGAAACCGTCGGCGGTCTCCTTCAGATGAAACATGGCCGCTTGCATCCCACCACTAACATCAGGGAGCTGGATCAGGAAATCGACCTGGATGTCATCCTTGAACCACGGGATCACCAGATTAACCTGATGCTGAAGAACTCCTTCGGTTTCGGAGGCATTAACTGCTGTTCCCTTATCAAGCGCTATGAGGCTGATTCATGAACGCATTTATCACAGGTGGATCCCGTGGGATCGGCCGGGCCATCGTCCTGAAATTCGTCCGGGAAGGGTACGGTTGCGCATTCACCTATGCCAGTAATTATCAGGCGGCCGAAGAAACCAGGGCTCTTGCCCGGGACATCAATCCTGATATCATGGTAGAGGCCTACCGGCTCGACCAGGGACAATCGGGTGAAGTGGAGAGCATCGTTGATGAGGCAATGGAAACCTTCGGTGATATCGGTATCCTTGTAAACAATGCCGCCATCAACCGGAACAACGCCGTGGCTTTCATGAGCGACGAGGAATGGGAGGACGTTATCCGTACGAACCTGTCCGGACCTTTCTACATGATACGGCAATTTCTGATGCCCATGATTGCCAATCGTTTCGGACGTATCGTCAATATCTCGTCCCTGGCACAGGACGGTGCCAGCGGTCAGGCCGGATACGCCGCCAGCAAAGGCGGATTAGTCACCCTTTCCAAGACCGTTGCCAGGGAATACGGGGTTAAAGGCATCACGTGCAACGTGGTAACCGTCGGATATGTGGAAACCGATCTGACCGACGATCAACTGGCGGAAAATCTCCGCGGATTCTGGTTGGAATACTGTCCGATGAAGAGGGTCGGGGAGGCCGAGGAAATCGCCGATATCGTCCATTATCTCACTACGGAGAATGCAGGATTTATCAATGGGGAAGCCATCCGGGTAGCCGGCGGGTTCACATATATACCTTAAAAAGAGGATTAAAATCAATGAACATCGGAATAGAACGTTTGAACATATACGGCTGCAGCATGGCATTGTCCCAGCGGAGACTGGCCGAGGCCCGGGACCTGGATCCCCAGAAGGTGGTAGATGATTTCCTCATCGACACCCGGTCTATCAATCCCCTGTGGGAAGATACGGTAACCATGGGAGCCAATGCGGCTAAGCCCATCATGGAGGATATTGATCCCGACAGCATCGGAATGCTCATCGTGGGAACCGAAGGTTCGGTGGATTTCGGCAAGCCTATCAGCACCAACATCATCGGTGCCCTGGGACTCTCCCGGAATATCAGGAATTACGAGACCAAACATGCCTGTTACAGCGGTATCGCTGCCCTCGATACCGCGGTGAACTGGCTTGCCGCCGGGTTGAGCGGTGGTCGCAAGGCCCTGGTGATTTCCTCCGACTTCTCCCGGGAGCACCTCAATACCAAGGAAGAGTTTGTCATGGGCGGCGTTGCGGCCGCGGTACTTCTGAGCGAGACCCCGAAAATACTCGATTTCGAAATACACCGTAAAGGAACCTGGTCGGATGACATCTATGATACATTCCGCCCCAGTGCCCTGGCGGAAGTGGGAAATAACGAAGTGAGCCTGTATTCCTATATGGATGCCCTCGAGGGATCCTGGGAAGATTACGTCAAGAGGGCCGGCGACGAGGTGGATTTTGATAAGGATCACCAATGGCTCAGCTATCACACGCCCTTTCCGGGTATGGCTTTTCAGGCCCACCGTACCCTCTGCAATGTCAACGCCCCGCGGAAAAAGGCAGAGGTGAAGGAGGACTTTGCCAATCGGGTGATGCCTGCGCTCCGATTCTCAAAACGTTTGGGTTCCACTTATGGTTCGAGCAACATGGTCGGTACGGCCGCCCTCCTTTCCGGAGACTCCGACGTGAAAGAAGGGGACCGGGTGGGTCTCTACGCCTACGGTTCCGGGGCAATCGGGGAATTCTGGAGCGCCAAGGTTATCGGAGGTGCCCGGGAGCTGATGAAGTCCATGGGAATCGAAACTCAGCTTGATGCCCGCAGGGATGTATCGATAGAGGAGTACGAAAAAATTGAGCTCACGCGTAAGGATTCTATCGAAGTACCGGAATACACCCCCGACCGAAGCTTTCCATCAGGTCTATGGGACTCGAACTACGAGGGGAAAGGACTTCTCACGCTGGAGAAAGTCGAGAATTATGTCAGGACTTATGCGTGGAGCTGAATCCCTCGCGAGTGGAATCCTCCGTCGATTCCGGCGTCGGTCTCATCGTCATGGCGGGTGGCGATCAGGGTAATCGGCTGAGGCCTTCGCTGCTGAAGGCAGTCACTGAAGCCGTTCACAACCATGTGGCTGATTCAGAAGTCCGATTCATTCTCCTGCGCTCACGAGGGGCTCATTTCTGCCTGGGGATGGATCTGGCGGCATTTCTTGATACTGCGGACAAAGTGGTGTTTGAAAAAGAAATCCAGGCCTATGCCAATATGCTGACAGTCCTGAATGACTGCCCGAAGACAACGGTTGCCGTCGTGGAAGGCGCGGTTAAAGCAGGCGGTGTCGGACTGGTAGCCGCATGCGACATCGTAATCGCCGCCGAAAATGTCGAGTTCGAGTTAGGTGAAGCATATTTCGGGCTCATTCCGGCTAATGTGATGCCATATCTTCTCACCAGGCGCATCTCGCCTAAGAGGGCGGCTTATCTGGTTCAGTCGGCCGCTGTAATCAGTGCCCGGGATGCCAGGGATATCGGATTGGTTGAGGAAGTTCATACTCCTGAAAAAATGGAATCCGCCGTCAGAAAACTGGGACGGCGTCTCGTCCGCATCTCACCGAAGGCCACCGAAAGGTATAAAACTTTTGTCGTGGACATCATGGGTATTCCCTTCGAGGATCGAGGGAAGCGAGCAGTAGATGAATTGGTGAAGATTGCATTGGAACCGGGTGTCAGGGAAGGGGTTCGCGCCTTCACCGAAGGTGACACACCGGAATGGTTCAGCCGGTTCAAGCCCGGTTCGGCGCTGACCGGATCAGGTGAAAAGGGGTAGTTATGAGCGGAGTTATTGACTTGAAGGTCGACGGTGATGGTATTGCATGGGTGAAGATGAACGATAAGAAGAACAAGAACATTTTCACTGAGCGATTCGTCAAAGATTTCCTGAATACCATGAATGAATTGGAAAATCTCCCGGAAGCTCCGAAAGTGATGGTGCTCCAGGGACTGCACGACGTATTCAGCGCCGGTGCGGATAAAGAGACCCTCATAGCTCTGACTGAAGGCCGAATCGTCGTTAAAGATCTGGTCCTGTCGGAGCGTCTGGTGAACCTCGAGTTTCCCGTCATTGCCGCGGTGGAAGGCCACGCCATGGGCGGCGGTCTGGCAATGGCCACCTGTTGTGACATTGTTGTTGCCGCCAGGGAAAGCCGGTACGGTGCGGTGTTCATGTCCATGGGCTTTACTCCCGGGATGGGAACAACCACGTTGTTGTCGGAACTTGTCGGTCCCTTCGCGGCATCCGAAATGATGTATACGGCCAAACGCTACAAAGGCAGCGAGCTGGAGCGGATGGGTACCAACATCAACCGCATCGTAACTAAAATGCGTGTCATACCTGTTGCCAGGGATATCGCCCGGCAGATTGCCGAGAAGAATCCCAAGTCCATCCAACTTCTGAAATATACCCTGAGCATCAGGAAAAAGAAGCTTTTGATGGATGCCCGTCTCCAGGAAGACATGATGCATCGGATCAGCTTCGGCTTTCCCGAAACTCGGGGGCATATTGACGATCTATACGCCGAATTGGAGAAATAATGACAGCGATTGATCTTTCGGGGAAAACGGCGCTTATAACAGGCGGGACGGGAGGCATCGGTCTGGCCACGGCCCTGGAACTGGGTGCCGCCGGTGCCAACACCGTTATCACCTACCGATGGGGGTCCACCGAAGAGGAAGATCTCCTTAAGCTTTTTGCGGACCGGGGCGCTCCAAAGCCCCTCGTCCTCGAAGCCGATGTTTCCCGAGAGGAGGACACCGGTCTGGTAATGGAAGCTGTGAAGGATTCAGCCGACGGGATCGATATTTTCATCAGCAATGTCGGCTTTGCACTCAAGGCTGAAACCCTGGACGACTACCGCAGAAAATCACTCTATAAAACCTTCGATTACAGCAGCTGGCCGATGATCGATTACGTAAAACAGATTCATGCCTCTTTCGGCCGTTATCCTGAGCATGTGATTGGCATTTCCTCCAACGGCCCGGATCATTATTATCGGGGATACGATTATGTGGCGGCCTCCAAGGCCCTGTTGGAATTTTTCACCCGCTATCTGGCTGTCCATCTGTCCGAAGAGGGGTGCAGGGTGAATACCGTCCGATTCGGCACCGTCCGAACCCCGTCCTTCGAAGCCATTTTCGGCGACGGGTACTTTCAATGGCTCAAGGAAGTCAAAGGTTTGGATGAGTCCGGTATACTAACCCCCGAGGATTGTAGTAAAGTCGTATTGGCCCTTTGCAGCGGGTTAATGAACGCCCTGAACGGGCAAATCATAGAGGCGGATTTGGGACTTCCCTTTCGGGATAACTCCATGATGGATTATATCAGAACAAAGAAAAGTTAAAACTGAGGGATTGAATCATTTCCAAACCACTAATTACAGGAGTACAGCATGACCAAAGATGAAATCATCGATGTGATTAAAGTTGTTATCGAGGATAACCTCGACGACGTCAATGCAGGGGATATCGATCCCCGGAAGTCAATGAAAGATTACGGGGCCAACAGTCTCGACATGATCGAAGTGGTGTCGTGTTCCATGCGGGAACTCAACATCAAAGTCCCCCGGGCCGAATTGGCTGAGCTTCAGAATATTGAAGCCCTGGCCGATAAATTTCTGGAGTACAAAAACGCCTGAGCATAGGAGATTGCGTGCCTGATAACATCCTTAATTTCAGCCTGGCCGATTTTTTCTTCAACGACAATCCCGACGTGCTGGGTGCACCATCGGATTTCGAGGAGTGGATGGCCCATCCGGCCGTCCGGAAAGGATTCAGCTTTTTCGAACAGGTACTTCTCGAGGCCCCTCGGGTGTCGACGAGGATACTCAGCAACCTGGATGGTCGAGAACATCGGATAATCAACCTCACCTCGTATAATTACCTCGGCCTTTCCACCCACCCCGAGGTGATCGCCGCGTCAAAAGCGGCCCTGGACAAATATGGTTTGGGCTCATCCGGTGCCCCATTGCTTTCGGGGACGCTTGATATTCATGTGGAATTCGCCAGGAGACTGGCGGAATTCAAGGGGAAGGAAGACTGTCTTCTCTACTCAAGCGGCCTGGGAGCCAATGTCGGCGCAATCCAGGGTATTATGCGAAAGGGTGATTATCTCATCATGGATGAGAAATGTCATAAAAGCCTTGTCGA